>CAJQPH010000121.1 GCA_905480165.1 uncultured Flavobacteriales bacterium | reverse complement strand
CTTGATTTTAATATGGAATCAGTTATTAAACCGAACAAGTTGGGCGTGGAAGTTTTAAATGATATTTCACTTCACGATATTACGCCTTATATTGATTGGACACCCTTTTTTCAAACATGGGAACTCCATGGGAGATATCCGAATATTTTAGAGGACAAAATAGTGGGAGAACAGGCCCAATCTCTTTTTATAGATGCTAAGGAAATGCTTAAAAAAATCACAGCCAATAATTGGTTAATGGCAAAGGCCGTTTATGGTATTTTTCCAGCAAACTCAGTTTGTGACGATATTGAAATCTATTCGAACGAAAGCCGTTCTGAAATACTTCATATTCAAAGAACCTTGCGACAGCAAACAAAAAAGGCTACAGGTCAACCCAATATTGCATTGGCAGACTTTATTACCCCAAAAGATCATGATAACATCGATTACATTGGTGGATTTGCCGTTACCGCCGGTTTTGGGATTGACAAGCACATTGAAAAATTTGAAAATGATCACGACGACTACAACTCCATACTTTTAAAAGCTCTTGCTGATAGACTTGCGGAAGCTTTAGCAGAGTATTTACATGAACGAATTCGCATCGATTTTTGGGGATATGCTAAAGGTGAAAAGCACTCAAATGAAGACCTTGTAAAAGAAAAGTACAGCGGAATTAGACCTGCTCCAGGCTATCCCGCATGTCCTGATCATACAGAGAAAATTGGACTTTTCAATTTACTTGATGTCAAAGAGAATATTGGAATTGGGCTAACCGAAAGCTTGGCCATGACTCCGGCAGCTTCTGTTAGTGGCTGGTATTTTGCGCACCCCGAATCTAAATATTTTGGTGTTGGAAAAGTAACAGAAGAACAAATTAAAGATTTAGCAGAACGTAAAAACACTAACTTTCAAGATATTGAAAAATGGTATACTTCAATTATTATCTAAGAATGAAGCATCTAAATAACGTTAAGACACGTCTTTTTTATACATTTATGCGACTAAACTATGCTTAAATTACCGTTTCTCCTGTTTTCGGGCTTGCTCTGCGTATTCGCAATCAATGCCCAGGCACCCGTGGCTGATTTCACAGCTACGCCTTTAACTGCTTGTGTTGGAGAAACGATTGATTTCCTTAATAATTCATCTTTAAATGGAGGGCCTGAAATACAAGAGTATGTTTGGGACTTTGGCGATGGAAATGGTTCAACTGACGAATCTGCAACCCATACTTATTTTTTAGAAGGAACATATACCGTTACTCTCGTGGCAACCAATAGTGCCGGAGAAGCTGACGCAGAGGTCAAACCTGCATATATTACGATATTGCCATCACCTGTAGTTTCATTTACACCGCTAGGATTGGGATGTACTGTGCCATTAACTTTGAGTTTTCAAAATGATTCTGACTCTGGTAGTGAATATACTTATGAATGGGATTTTGGAAATGGAAATACTTCTTCAGTCGAAAACCCTCCAGATCAGACCTACAATGCGGCAGGATCTTATACCATTTCACTTAATATGGTGAATACAGACAACTCTTGTTCGAGTAGCTCTGTGGAAGAAATTACCATTTCTAATTACCAAGCAGACTTCTCCTTTCCAACAGTAGTGTGTGTTGGTGAATTGGTTGAATTTACTGACAATTCAACAGCAGGGGCCAATCAATGGGATTGGAATTTTGGAGGTCAAGGAAGCAGTTCTACTCAAGATCCATCATTCACATTTGCTGCTCCTGGTGTATATAATATTCAATTGTCTTCGGACAATACCATTTCCGGGTGTTCAGGAAGCATCGCTGCAGACATTACGGTTGAAGCAACTCCTTCTCCATCATTCACTTCAGACATCACCACAGATTGTTCTCCAGCAACCGTAAATTTCATAAACACTTCGGCTGGCGGTGTTGAATATTTATGGGACTTTGGAAACGGGCAAACCTTCTCTGGAGAGAATCCTCCTTCCCAAACTTATAATTCGAGTGGGAGCTATACAGTTTCTTTGTCTATGGTAACAGCAAATGGATGTTCAGGAGTTACAACCATAGTGGACTATATTAACATTGAAGAAATACTTCCATATGTTGTAGCAGATGTAACAGGGGGGTGTAATCCTTTGGATGTCCTATTCAGTGATACATCAAGCGCTCCTAACCCATTAAACCCAATTACAAGCTGGGAATGGGACTTTGGAAATGGACAAACGTTTTCTGGTCAAGATCCACCTGTTCAAACCTACACAAATGGGCTTTATGACGTGAGCTTGGAGATAATGACTGCTTCTGGATGTAGTGCAACGGTAAATCTTTCTGAATACATTTCAGTTGGAGAATTAAACGCTCTAGACTTTACAGTAGACACAACCATCAACTGCATTAAAACTGATTTTAATTTTAATTCGTTTATCACAACAACCCCTAGCTTTCCTGACTCATCAGAAATTAACTATTTCTGGGATTTTACAGATGGGAATTCAACCGAAGCAAATCCAACCTTTCAGTATTCATCTGATACGGGATATTTTGATGTTTTACTTGTTGTTGATTACAGAGGTTGTATTGACTCTTTACAAATTGATTCTCTTATTTACATTAACGCTCCGGTATCAAAATTTGCGCCAGACGAAACCCTATATTGTAATCCTGGAAGCCTCCCTGTAGAAGTTTTATTCACGGATGAAGCAGTTCATGGGCTGACTCCTGATGACATACTAATGATCTGGGAATGGGGGGATGGTATGCCTAATGACACACTGGACGACCCTGAATTGGACGACCTTAATATGGGCAATTACAGTCATTCATTTTCTCAATACGGAACCTATACAATTGAACAAGTCATACACAACTATACTACGGGATGCAGCGACAGCTCTACAAGAGAGGTCAATATATCTACTGTGAGTCCGGATTTTTCCCTTTCAAATGATTCCATCTGTTCAGGAGATTCGTTGTACTTGTTTGATTTGAGTACCTCTTGGTCTGACCCACCAACTCCTCACCCATTAACCGCCTGGGAATATGATATGGGGAATGGAGATGTCATCAGTGATGGTCCTGATATTGGTTACTCTTACCCAACTTCTGGCAATTATACTGTGACACTAAATGCCATTAATAGTGTTGGATGTTCTGCAACAGCGACCTTACCGGTAACCGTTCTGGCAAATCCTTTTGCAGTATTATCTCCGGACAACAGTGTAGGATGCTCTCCTTTCTTGGTGACTTTTTCAAACAATTCAATATCACTTAACGGTCTCGACTTAACATCTTTTGAATACAGCTTTACGGATGATGCATCAACATTTACCGTAAATGACAATAATCCTTTTGATCACACATTTATTGGTAATGGTATATATTATGGGCAGTTGGTCGCAATAGATGAATTTGGATGTAGATCAACACCTGCATCAATTCCTATTACGATAACAGAGCCTAATGCATTTTACTCTGTACAAAATGTCATTTGTAATGGTGGAAACATTATTACTTCTAATGCTTCAGGTGGCCTTGAGCCTTTGACATACGAATGGCTTGTTGATGGAGATGTTTTTTCTGATGAAATTAATCTGAATACTATTTTTAATGAATCATCTGTCCCTTTCGGTGTAACAAGTTTAACACATGATCTCGATTTAGTGGTAACGGATGCCAATGGATGTACTGATACAGCAAGCAATTTAATTACGGTTTCAATTCCTACAGCATACCCCAATTACAGCTTCACGGGAGCTGCAATTAATTCAGAAGGAGAATATACTTGTCCTCCGATATTTGGAGCATATGAAGACTCCTCTTTTTCATATGGATCAATTCAATCGTGGATTTGGAACTTTGGAAATGGAAACCAATCTGTTTTAGAAGACCCAAGTAACACTTATGCGCTTCCTGGGATATATTCCCTCACGCTATCAATAACTGATTCGTATGGATGTACGGATGATACGGTTCTCGTAGACTACCTCACCGTTGGGGGTCCAAGTGGAAATCCAAGCTGGTTTCAAACTCCTGGAGAATGTGCCCAAGGAGCGAACTTTGTCATGAATGATCCCGTTGACATTTCTTCTATCATATGGAATTTAGGAGACGGGAATACCATGCAAGACACGCTCAGTTTCTTTTATAATTTCCCAGAGGCAGACACTTATTTTCCCGAAGTCACAATTATGGATGAACTGGGATGTGAAGTCATCTATCCTTTAAATGAAATTTCGGTTTCAGATGATGGTTTAAATGCCTTTTTTACAGCGACTCCAAATCCTGCAGATCAAGATGAGGAAATTGTGTTTGTAGATGGTTCTGGTTTTGATAGCACCCCCATAATAAGTTGGGCCTGGAATTTTGGAAATAGTAATTTGATTTACAGCGGAACAAGTGACTCTCAAATACAAAGTTATCCTACAAGCGGTCAATACCCGGTGATTCTTACGATAACGGATGCAATAGGCTGTACAGATGAATTTGAGGTAATCATCGACATCAGTGATCCTATCATTTGGATTCCAAATGTATTTACACCCAATGATGATGGCGTGAATGACTTATTTACATTACCGTTTGACGGTTTCAAATCCTTTAATATTCTTATTTTCAATCGATGGGGTAACGTCATGTGGGACAAAGTTGATCAAACCGGTATTTTACTTTGGGACGGAACAGATAACGGAGCTGAAAAATGTAAAGATGGTGTTTACTTTTATAAACTTTCGGGCGAAATGCTAGGGGGGACTATAGTAAATGAACATGGTTTTGTAACTGTCATTGAATCAGAATAAATCATTACCATCATTATTTATTGATTCGTAGTTTTCATCTATACTTAACTTGGATTCTTTAGATGCCTCGACGGCCAGCACATCGCACCTTTCATTTTTAATATTTCCTGCATGGCCTTTAACCCACTGGAATGTAATATCAAAACCCCTGCAAACTTTATCATAACGCATCCACAAATCCTTGTTTTTCTTCCCCTTGAATCCTTTTTTAATCCAAGACTTTAGCCAGCCTTTGGTAATTGAATCAATAACATATTTAGAGTCTGAATAGACTTTTATCGGGATTTTATTTGTCTTTAATGATTCTAATGCAACAATTACCGCCATGAGTTCCATTCGATTATTGGTTGTTTTTCTAAACCCTTCCGAGATTTCCTTTTCTTTGGTGTTATATGAAAGTACTATTCCATAACCACCCGGTCCTGGATTCCCTCTTGAACTCCCATCTGTATATATTTCTATCAAGCGTGCTATTTTAATCTATCTGGATTTGAATTCAAAAATCCTTTCCAGGATCCAGATTTGTTCTTATTGTTTTCACCTATTCCCTTCGAATAATGATGACACAAAGCAACTGCTAACCCATCAGTAGCATCAAGATATTTAGGCATTTCTTCAAATCGTAAAATACTTTGTAGCATGGTTGCCACCTGCTCTTTGGAAGCACTTCCGCTTCCTGTAATGGCTTGCTTTATTCGTCTTGGAGAATATTCCTCATACGGGACATTGTGATTTAGACTTGCAGCAATGGCTACTCCTTGTGCCCTTCCCAGTTTAAGCATAGATTGTACATTTTTACCGAAAAAGGGAGCCTCAATGGCCATTTCATCTGGTTTAAACTCTAGTATCAATCCGTTCAATCGCTCCAAAATACGTTTGAGTTTATCGGGGTGGGTTTCTATTTTTTTAAGCTGAATGATCCCAAAATTGAGCATAGAAATTTCTTTCTTTTTTATATGAATAAGTCCATAACCCATTACTGTAGTACCTGGGTCAATTCCGAGAATTATCTTATCTTCAGACACTCAATTTGGTTTTAGTGATTAAATCTAAACAATTTCATTCGATTTCATTCCTAATGTTAAAATTAGGTGTCCTAGGCTTGCTTCTTTATTACCTCAATAGCAGACTTTCCGATTTACCCAATGGCATATCTTATACATCTACAATTCACTATGATGCACTCTTGTTTTTAATTTTCTTAATGCCTTTAAATCTTTTTTTTGAATGGCAGAAATGGAAAGTCATTCTTCGAGATGAAGCCGTCGATCAAAAACAGAGATTACATTCTTTTCTTTCAGGAATTGTATCGGGAATCATTACTCCTGCCTATGCCGGAAATTTTATTGGTCGTATGCTCTATTTTCCAAAATCAAGTCGAAAGAAAATCATCGTCAACACAATTGCTTCTAATGGTTCACAATTTATCATCAGTATTTCAATGGGTCTCATTGCGTTTCAAATCATTTATTTTAACTCTCTTCACTTACTATATCATTCACTTTTTATCATCGCCAACTTGAGTTTATACGTTCTCTATTTTTATGGAGATTCCATAATTGAAAAACTTCCTTTTCGATTCTTTAAGCAAATTAGTGGCGTTGTAGTTTCAAGAGGTCTGAGACATACCCTGCTATGCCTTTCAATGTTCAGGTATGGCGTTTTTGTATTACAGTTTATATTGGCACTCATGGTTTTTGATGTTGACTTCAATCCATACCTCATTATCTGGGTCATGCTGATGTTTGGTGCCATAACCATTTCCCCCTCCCTATTCATGGGGAAGTTAATTGTCCGAGAAACAGTGGCCATAACTATTCTAACTCTTTTTGGGATTGCAGCACCATCGATAATTCTGGCGGCACTTAGCACCTGGCTTTTAAATCAAATATTACCTGCTCTTATAGCTACTTTGCTTGTAAAAAAACACCATCAACATGCTTGGGTTTAGTATTCTAATTATTCTATATCTCATCTTTTACATCGTACTTATTATCGGATGGAGAAATACGCATAACCCTACCCCTTCAAAGGTTGGTTCAAACATCAAACCCTCGGAATTAACGGTCGTTGTGCCTTTTAGAAATGAATGCGATAATCTTTCTATTCTTCTAAATAACATTAATCGTTTAAAAATACTGCCCTCTAAATTCATCTTTGTTAATGACCATTCGGAGGATAATTGGTCAGAATTGTTTGAAAAAAAAAATCATGATCTGATTAAGGTTTACTCATTAAATGAGTCATCTTACGGCAAGAAAATAGCCATTCAAGAAGGCGTAAAGCACGCGGACACGAAATATATATTATGTTGGGATGCTGATATCCAATTTGAAGATAATTATTTTGCTGACGTTCAAAAACTTGAGGTAGCAGATCTCATCATACTGCCTGTCCACTTTGAATCGAATAATATTATACAATCCCTCGGTGAAATTGATTTTTATCTTGCAAATTTCGTAAATCAAGCTAGTGCTTATTGGCAAAGACCCATCATGTGTAATGGAGCAAATTTACTTTTCGAAAAAAATGCCTACTTGGAATCCATAAACCTGAATGCACATGCCCATATTTTGAGTGGTGATGATATGTTTCTATTGCGTCATATGATTAAGCAAAACAAGAAAGTGTATTGTGCGTCGAATCAGCTTTGTCGAATAACAACTCAAAGCCCTTCCTCCTTTTTAGGATACATTAGTCAAAGGACTCGATGGTTTGGAAAATCCTTATTAATCAAAGACGGGTTACTAAATTTTTGGGCCATCGTTCAATTCATTTTTACCGTTTCCTTTTTCAGTTTTTTTATTTATTGGATACTTGAAGACCCCAAAACCTTTGGCATTATATTTTTAATTAAATGCGGGATTGATCTGTCATTTCTTTCGGTATATTTCTTTTCAATAAAGAAAAATACCTTGACGCTACTCATTCCGTTTTATGGATTGCTATTTCCTATTTACAACCTATTTATTTTATTTTCCTTCTATTTTAGAAAGCAGAAATGGAAAGGCCGAAAGCTTTATCAATAGTGATTCAAGAGATTCTAATTATATTCGCAGCATGAACATTTTAATGGTCTGTTTAGGTAACATTTGTAGGTCTCCATTAGCCGATGGTTTGCTCAGACATAAAGTAGAGCGCGATGGCATTACCGCTTTAGTAGATTCGGCAGGCACTGCAAATTATCATACTGGAGGACCTCCCGATGAACGAATG
This sequence comes from uncultured Flavobacteriales bacterium, assembly GCA_905480165.1. GTDB lineage: Bacteria > Bacteroidota > Bacteroidia > Flavobacteriales_D > Crocinitomicaceae > UBA952. Next base: position 1,688 of record CAJQPH010000121.1, on the reverse strand, counting down.
ACCGAAACGGCAATGGGTAATGGGATAAATATCTCCTCTCTTCGCGCACGTCAATTTGAAGTTTCAGATTATGATACTTTCGACCTCATTTATGTCATGGACAAATCGAACTATCACAATGTAACCCGATTGGCTAGAGATGAAAATGACATTAAAAAAGTCAAACTGATTTTAGACGAACTTGGACATTCCAATAACATTCAGGAAGTTCCAGATCCCTATTATGGTGGACAAGCAGGGTTTGATCATGTATTTGAATTATTGGATAAGGCAACTGATGTAATCATTGAAAAATTAAAAAATGGCTGAAACTGGAAATTTATATATCATTCCAAATACACTTGGAGGGGAATCCCTAGAGGACATTATACCGAGCGAAGTAACCTTGAAAGCATCGGGCATTCGACATTTTATCGTAGAAAACCTCAAGTCTTCAAGAAGATTACTGCGAAAAATGGATCGTCAATTCCCCATTGATGAATCCATGTTTATTGAAATGAATAAACGGAGTACCGAGCAAGACACCATGAAAGGATTACAGTGGTTGATGGCGGGAAATGATGTAGGAGTAATTTCTGATGCAGGTTGTGCCTGTGTTGCAGACCCTGGAGCTGAAATCGTATCACTGGCCCATTCACAAAAAATTGCGGTAATTCCATTGGTGGGTCCATCATCTATTTTACTTTCTCTAATGGGTAGTGGGTTTTCAGGACAAAACTTTAGCTTTCACGGTTATCTGCCGAAAGACAGAAAAGACCGAATCAAAACATTGAAGATCTATGAATTCGAGTCAAGAAAAAAAGGATATACTCAAATATTCATGGATACACCCTACAGAAACATGAATGTTCTCGAGGATTTATTGAATGAGCTTGCGGATCACACACAGATTTGTATTGCTTCAAACATCACACTACACAATCAACGTATTCGAACGATGAGTGTGGAAGACTGGAGAGAAAATGCCTACGACTTGAGCAAATCTCCTTGTGTGTTTTTGATTGGATAACATTATTTACAAAGATTCTTTGACCTACAATTTTAATTTACTTGAATTGTTGTATGCTTGAATCGCTTTAGCCATTTTACGTGGTGCGATTCCAAGAATAATTACCCCGGATAAGCAAGTGGCTAAACTAACATATATAGTGTTAGAGATATTAATCTCCGATGATGTCCAACTATACTGATTCATGGAATATGTGAAAATACCTAAACCCGCACCCGTTAATCCCAAACCGAGAATATTTAAATTCCGATAAGTGTTTAAATATTGCATACTCGAAACATTATCCTTTAAATCCACCCTTAAGTTTGAATAACTCGTGCGCTTCACAAAAGATTCATCCATAGTATACCAGCTCTTCAAAGGTTCTAAATTTTTATTGGGATTTACACCAGGCGAGTTTGAATATACAGAAACCTTACCATCTATAGTTCGTTTTTGAAATCCAAGTGGAGTTTTAGCAAAATTTCCTTTGTTGTTATGATAAAACATCACCGTATTTAATTCATAAGCCATTTCATCTAAAAATAATATCCGCCCCTTTTTTATAACTTTATTGCCGTTAAGCTTCTTTCCATTCTTGAAAATTATAAAATCTTTTGACTTTGGCTCTGTTTGCGAGAAAATAGCAACTGGAGACAATGCGGTAATAAGATAAATGAATAGTATTTCCACTTTCATG
>CAJQPH010000120.1 GCA_905480165.1 uncultured Flavobacteriales bacterium | reverse complement strand
ATCCTCATAAATCATTAGGAAATAAAAGCCCTAGGGAGTACGCTCAACGGAGCTACCCCATTTTGGGGCTAGCCCCAAAATGGGGTGATTAAACACTATTATTTAAATTATGAACTGTCTTAAGTATCGTAAGTCTTCATTAGCTTTTTTAAAGTCGCTTTTTGTCTTCCTTTACGTTCTTTCTCGTATTCAGTTTCCTGTATGTCAAGTTCAGTCTTCTTTTCCTCGCAAAGTTTACCAACTGTATTATCTACAATGTATTTGGTAATGTATTTTGGTGTGTAAAAAACACCGTCTTTTTTACGCTTGGTTTTACTTTGTTCAGATGCAACGCCTTGAATTTCTGCTTGGATTTCGTCAATGTCGTTTAACGAATGTTCAAAGATGTGCCCAAGTATGTTTACGCTTACTTCACTTTCAAAATCGTAGTTACTTAAATTTATTGTGTGTTTATGCAGTAAATCGTCATTGATTTTGATATTGTCCAAAATCTCATCTGGTGTAAAAAGTCCACCATTGTAAGCAAAAATATCGTGTTGTTGCCCTTTGTGTCCTGTGTTCATATAACCGAAATACTTTTTAAATCGGTCGTATAAAGGAAAATACTCGTCATATTTATCACGTAAATCAGTCCATTGGTTTACAATAGAACGAATAGAGTTTGGCGGAAGCAATAATCTATCTTCGGCAAAAAAGATAAATAAGAAACGGTCGAGTAATTTCTGTGTTTTCTTGAATAGCGTTAGTTTGTCGTATTCTGGATTTTCTTTTTGTATGGCATCAAAAATCTCGTTTCTAAATGAAGCGTAATCTTTGTAAAGTTTTTTAGTTACGTTTTCCTCTTGGGTTAAGGATTCATCTTTAATCTTTTTCGGAATGTCTTTTAAAAGATATTCTGATGAAAGGCAAAGCCAAAGAATGTCAAAACGTTCTTTTGAAAGCTGAAATAAATTAAATTCCTCAAAGTCAACTGCGTTTTCAATGTAAAAACGCAACTTTTCAAAGTTGGAAGTAATGACATAATTACAACCTGGTTGGTTGTTTTTATATCCAAATGCTTGGGTTTCTACTTTGCTTAAATCGGTTGTATTTGTTCCTTTTAGTTCAATTACCGCAAGTGCTTTTTCGCCTTTTAGAATTGCTCCATCTGTCTTTTTTGAGCCTTTTATATTTTTTAATTCCGTTGTGAGGTTAAAGTCAGGCGTTGGGTTTTTCGTGTAGCCCAAAACATTCACAAAAAGGTCAATTAAGAATTCGCCTTGATATTGTTCCTCTTTCGAGTTTCGAATATTTTCTTGAATGGTCGGATTATGAAAATGACTTGTAAATCGCTCGTATGCTTGCGTAACTTTTTCGGACTCCAATCCTTTTAAATATTTGTTTAGAACAGAGTTCTGAAATAAGCTCATATATATTTTATGTTTTTCTCAAATTTAATGTTATTCCGAGCGTTGGCAAAAAAACAATGTGTGCCTTTTTCGGCACTCTTTGTTTTGTGCGGTTGGCTCTTTTTTTAGCTTGCTTACAACGACTAGCATAAGATTTCGTGCGAGGCACGAGTATGAATTTTATGCATTGTTACCTGGCAAAGCGAACTGGTTTTAAAAAGAAAAAGCGAGGGTAAAAAACGAATTTCTAGTAATAGGTATGAGGTACGAAATACTTATTACGGGTTTAAAAGTCAAAATATAAAATGAAAGACATAAAGTTAGTTGAATTGTTTAGTGGAATAGGTGGATTTACCAAAGGTTTACAAAAAGCTGGCTTTAATATCACTAAACACTATTACTCTGAAATAGACAAACACGCAATAGCAAATTATAAATACAATTATCCAAATGCAAAACACATCGGCTCAGTTACAGATGTTCTCGGAAAAGACCTTGAACGACCATTTTGCTGAAGTCGGGAAAATGGTCAGTTTAGGTTCGGGTTCTCAAAGAGAAATACAAGACTTTAGTTTGGCTGGAAAGCAAGCTGGACTTGACGGAAAAAGAAGTGTTCTTATCCTCGAAGCAATTAGACTGCTTAGGGAATGCCAACCGAGTGTTTTTATCTGGGAAAACGTTAAAGGAACGTTCTCCTCAAATGATGGCGCAGACTTTTGGGCAATTCTCAATGCCTTTACCAACATTGGGGAATATAGACTTGAATGGCAATTGCTTAATACAAGCTGGGTTTTACCCCAAAATAGAGAGCGGATATACCTTGTCGGACATCTTAGAGGGCGAAGTATCGGACAAATATTTCCTTTCACAGAAAATGACCGATTATCTGACAAGCAGGAACAAACAGAAAAAGGACGGACACAAGCCAAACTTAGTACAACCTTAAAAGCAAGTGGCGCAATGAAAACTGATGATACTTTTATTGAAATACCTAAAAAAGCAGGTTGTTTAACTGGTGGTGGAAACTCTGGTGGTTTACATAGCGATATGACTGTAATACCGGTTAACAAAGTTGTGCAAGTAGATAAGGAAAATAAAGAAAGTGGCGGAAACCAACCTTACCAACAAAATAGGGTTTATGATACAAATGGAATTGCTCCAGCTCTACTTAGTGAAATGAGTAGCGGAACTCACAAAGTAAAAGCGCAACCAGTTTTAACACCTAATAGGCTTGAAAAAAGGCAAAATGGACGAAGATTTAAAGAAGATGGCGAACCAGCTTTTACTCTTAACTGCCAAGACCAACACGGTATTTTAGTTGAGAAACGAATTAGGCGTTTAACTGAAATTGAAAATGAACGTTTACAAGGATTTCCAGACGATTGGACCAAGTATGGTAATTACGATGGTGAGATTAAAGAAATTAGTAAAACACAAAGATATAAGTTATGTGGAAATGCAGTAACCACGAAGATAGTAAAGGCTATTGGGGAAAGAATACAGTTAGTAAAGCGGTAGGCGGAAAAGAATAAATGTGCTTGCAAAGCTCTTTTATTGAGCGTTAGAAAAAAGGCGTTGGCTTCTTTTTAAAACTTGCAGGTAACGTATCAAGTATATCTGGCGTGCATTACAACGATGAAGCTAAGTTATGCAATAAATCTCATATTACTTACAGAGCAGAGTGGTACTAAATAGTGCATGACATGATTATACATTGTTACCTGCTGGCTCTTTTTACATCTCGGTTGCGGTCTATTTGAGGAACCTTATTTGTAGGTTGAGATTAAAGTATAGCTTTCCATTTGTTTCGTAAATGGTTCCAAACTTATGTCGGCTTGAGCTAGCTGTTTCAAGTTTCGTGTTGTTGTACAAGTAGTCCTCGAATTCATTTTTATTGTAGATGTGATAGCAAAGTATATCTCCATCTTCTTTAATGACTAAGTATCCACCAGTTGCATCATATTCACCGGACCAAACCTTAGACGGCATCATACCTAAAGCTACATCTGTTAGAAAACGTTTAATCTTATATTCATAAAATTTATGATTGTCAGATTCATCGAAGTCAAGAGGATTTAATTCGTTGATTTTTTCTACTAATTCAGTGATTTTCGATCTTTTACTTGTGTAAAATTGATATATAATATTTGATAATAATTCAGGCAGTTTGCTATCGATTAAGATTAAGTTATTGGAAAAAATAGACTTCTCTGTTGAAAGGAATTTTAATTTTCCGTTGGCATTTACGATAGTAGAAATTCTATCCATTATTTTACTTCTTGAAGCAATTTCATTGATATTCCGAATTTCATCCTTAGACAAACTTAAATTAGTTACCTCAAAAACAAAGTTGGTAGTTTTGCCAGCATTCAGCAGTGTTGAAGGGCTTCCTAATTGTGATTTTATACTAAATCCTAGAGTTGGTTGTTGGCCTGTCCGTTGGTCATGCACAACAATTGTAATGTCAGTTTTTGAAGTAGAACTAGCTTTTAGTGAAAGACAATTAATAGAAGTCATAAATGCTTCTATTTCTGGTAACTCAAATGTTCCATTCTTGTTTTTCTTGATTTCAGTAAGCAATATTGCAGCTTTCTCCTTAAATACTTTGATCGGAATTTTTAACACCTTTTCGCCGCCAGAAACTACAATAATTTCATCTTCAATTGAATATTGAAAGTCATTTATTGTTTCGCTACGTAATACTTTTAATATTGGATATACCAGTCCTTTGATTCGTTGAATATCCTTATCACCTAAGAATAACTGTTTATCCCCAAGCAACTTGAAAAGTGCATATATTTCACTCCATTCACCTTTGTTGCCAAATATCATAGTGCACTCAACTTTTTAATGATTTGTTTAGCTGTTTTTTGAATAGCTGGGACCGCAACTGAGTTGCCAAACTGTTTATACGCTTGTGCATCTGAAACTACAATCTTATAATTATCAGGAAAACCTTGAAGTCGAGCCCATTCCCTGGGAGTCATTTTCCTCACACCTTCCCTGTTGACTTTTCCTTTAATATTAGTGATTGGGGTGAAATTCTTCAATCTATGATCCAAAACTAAATTTCTTTCTCGCCCCATTCCACCGCAAACTACCGCATTGGCAATTCCTTCATTTGATATTATTTGATAACCGAATCCGTTACCTTTACTTTCATGACGTCTTCTATGATTTCGTAGAGTGTCAAGATATCTCTCTGACAAGTAGTATTTAACTGAAACTTCATCCTTTTCAAGGATGTCATTTAGTGTTGGTTTCACTTTAACTGGCTTAGGATATTTAAAATCAGTAACTCCCAAATTCTTTCTGAAACCGACAATGAAAATCCGTTCTCTATTTTGAGGTACACCAAATTCTTTGGCATTCATTATTTGTGGTTCTGGAACAAAATAACCTAAATCTTCTCTAAGGACATTTAAGATTGTAGCTAATGTTTTCCCTTTATCATGACTTCTTAATCCTTTAACATTTTCTAAGAAGATGGCTTTAGGCTTTTTGGCTTTTATGATTGCGGCAACGTCAAAAAATAGAGTTCCTCTTGTATCTTCAAAGCCACCTCTTTTACCCGCTATAGAAAATGCTTGACATGGAAAACCTGCACAGAGTACATCAAATCCATCAGGTATATAGCTTTTAGTTAATGGTTTAGTAATGTCTCCAAATGGTAGTTCACCAAAATTAGCTTTGTAAGTTTGTTTGGAGTATTTGTCCCATTCGCTAGTAAAAACACATTTTCCACCCAAATTTTGTAGAGCAAGACGGAAGCCGCCAATGCCTGCAAATAGGTCAATAAATTTGAATTTAGGACTCTTAGGAGCAGGAAATGGAATGTCGGATTGGTTGAAGAGTAGGTATTGCAATGCTTCTTCAGCAACTATGTTCGTACTCGTATCATCTGGATATTGATATTTTACATAAGATTTTACATACTCTAAAGCGTCTTCCTTGTAGAATTGAGACACTCCATTCTTGTGATTGTGTAAATAGTGCGTAAAAGCTGCTTCTGTCTCAGTTTTAGCCTCCTCAACTAGTCTTATCTTGAATTTCTTGTCTCCTAAATCTTCAAATGATATGCTATCCTTTAGTTCCACATTGAGTGTGTTTAATTTGACCTATAAAGATACTAAATATTAGGCTATTTTGATATATGATCAAATTGATTATGATTTCGCTGAAAATTGCCATTCTGGGATAGATTCTATCCTTCTTTTTTGCTTGCAGGTAACGCTTGATACATACGCAGTACGGAGCTCTTGCGGAGTATTGACGTATGTATTTTGTTGTGCTTTCGTTTTTTGTTATTCATAAACGAAATTCAATTCTCCTTTTTCAGTCAAATTTATAAATTGTTTCGAATTTCCTTCTTTAACAATAAATGCAATTACAACTCCTTTTCCAGTTTTAATCAAAATCATATTAATACGAAATTATAATTTCTCAGCATATACCATCCGCTCAATATCCAGTACACCTAAGCTTCTCCCTGTTGGTTTTACATAACGATCACCTAATTCAGCATAATCAATATCTTCAATTAACTTCCATCCATTTTTGTTTAGGTAAGCTTCTATTTGATTAGGATCAAATCCAAAATGCCAAATTTTATCTTTTAAGACGAATTTTTCGTAACCCCATTCCTGTCCGTAAAGATTTTCACCTTTAATAAAATCTTTTAGTACATAGGTAAACACTAATCGACTTCCAACAGGGGCTTTTGAAAAAAAATCAAAAGTCTTTTGAACTGCAGCTTCGTTTATGTACTGTGAAACTGCTTCCCAGATGAAGAAGGTTTTTTCATTTCCCAGATACCCATGTCGTTTTAGCACTTCTTCAATCTCCTCGTTAATGAAGTTTATGCTTACTTGTTTCACATTACTGGGGAATGACCCTAATGCTTTTTCAATTGCCTTTCGTTTAGCATCAATGTTTACAGCCTGATCAACTTCCCATGCAGAGATGTTCTGAGCTTCGGAAAGACGATAAAGACGTGTGTCAGATCCAGCACCTAGGTTTACAACGGTTTTAATCTTATTCTCGTTAATAGATTCAATAAGTCGTTCGTCAATATAACGCTTACGAACTAAAAAGCAGCTCCAACCTCCTGGTAAAAATTTTTCTGTCATATTCACTACCCAGTTCCTCAGTATGGCGATCTTTGTAATGTTAATCCAAAATCGATTCATACCAGAATAAAGTTTTGCGGCAAGATTATCTTCGATAATTCGCTGTTCTTTAGGAAAATTTTGTTCAATAGCTACAGTAATAGTAGGTTGATCTCCAGTTTTTGCAGCACCTTTTGTTTTAATCGAATTTTTGTTTGCCATAGATTCTTCTCTCATGATGTAATAAATTGTTTAATCATTAATTGTTTCATTTCTCCAATAGGGTAAGTCTTTGGTTGCATGATATAAGAATTCTTCATTCCAGTGAAAAAAGTCATAAAGTATTGCATTTGTTGTAGAGGATTTTCATGACTTTTGTCTTTAAAAAATTGAATGAATCTCTCTGCAAACAAGCTTTGTATCGGAGAATGTTTATCCTTCATTATTTCTTGAACTTCACCTTGAAAGGACATGGAGAAATAAAGCTTCCACTGCTTTGGGTGTTCTTTTATAGTCTTTACCGATTCATTAATTAAATGGATAAAAGATTCTTCAGTAAGCGGCTTCTCTAAAATTGAGTTGAGCATTTTGATTTCATCATCTATTAATGAGCCGATCAAAATTTTTAGTAGCTCTTCTTTACTTTCAAAGTAATTGTAGAGGAGTCCTTTTGACATTTTAGCGTATTTACTCACCTTGCTAATAGATGCAGAGTGATAACCTTCTTCAGCAAACACATGCAAAGCAGCTTCTAGAATGGCTACTCGCCTTGCTGTCCTCATGTCTTCAAATTGTTTTTTTGTTCTTGGCATTTATTCTGTGTTCATGACTGAACGATTAGTCAAAAGTAAAAAATATTTTTTGAATGACCAAGCGTTTATTTAAAAAATAATTACTAATTCAATAGTCGATTAATTCAATTGCTTAATGAAGTTATAACATTTTATTCTTGTTATCTTGCCAAACTCGAAGTGTTATGATGCTTTTGCAAAGAAGGAGAAATGATGAATAGATTAGTGTTACAGTAAAAGTGAGAAGATTGTTTTTTGGCTAAATCTTATTTTTGCTACTTATAGCTATAAGTGCAACATTCTTTATAAATGAAGCACAACATCTTTATATCTTCCACAGTGGCAGATATTTCTTCTATGTGTTTCACTAAATGTTATATTTTTAACTAAATAATTGTTCTTTTTTGCAAAATCATGTCAAAATAGACACATTGTCGTTATCCGTTTACAAATGTTTACAAACGACTTTGCCTTATAAATCCTTTCCTTTAATCAAAAGTCTCTCAAAACTTCCACTAAAGC
>CAJQPH010000119.1 GCA_905480165.1 uncultured Flavobacteriales bacterium | reverse complement strand
ATGGTGAATTCGGTGTGTTCTGATTCAATAATTCCTGCAGATCCCTGAACTACATTGAAAGACCCTATCATTCCCATTGGAATATGTGGTGTGCAAACATATTCGTATAATCCAACAACAGAGGGTATGTATTGAAAAAAGGTATCTGCTGGCGCTTGCCAAATCACATCAAATTCAACAGCACCATTTGGAATGTTACTCGAAGTAACGGTATGAACCATTGTTGGATTATCCAATGGTAGCCACTGAATGGTGTCTCCTAATTCTACTTCTAGTGAGTAAGGTAAAAATTCCATATAGCCGTCCCATACCTGTATTACGTGAATGGTTGCTTTTGCTCCAAAAGGAAGTAAAGCCAAAACGAATAGATAAATTATTATTTTCATAGCTTAAAAATTATTCCAACAAGATACTTATAAATTATTGATGTAATTATTATTTATAAAGTTGCTAACTTAGAGCATTCAATTCCTGTTGCACAAATGACAATCAAAATAGCCTGCTTATTCATGTTTTCTATTGCATTATCTTGTACAAAGGATAAAGTACAACCGAAAGAATATGAAACAGAAAATGTAATCATAATTGTTATGGATGGACCAAGATACTCCGAAACCTGGGGAGATTCAAGCCATCAATTTATTCCAAGAATGGCCAATGATCTTGCCCCGATAGGATGTATTTATACCGATTTTTATAGCCAGGGCGAGACGTTTACTATTCCAGGCCATACAGCAATTTCAACAGGGTTTTATCAATACATTGATAATGGTGGTATGGAGCTTCCACAACGCCCATCCATTTTTCAATTATGGAGATCGAACTTCAATACTCCACAAAACAAGAGCTGGGTTATCGCAAGTAAAGGCAAAATCGAAGTTTTGGCAAATTGCTCTAATTTGAGCTGGAAAGATCAATTTTCACCCATGACGGACTGCGGGATTGAAAGTGGAGGTGCAATGAGTGGCTATCGACATGACAGCATAACGTATCAAAACACTTTAGACATTTTATCAACGCATCATCCTAACCTTGCCATAATTAACTTCCGAGAGCCTGACTTTTCAGGTCATACTTGTGATGTAGAAGCATACCAACAAGGGATTTTGGATGTTGATAATTACATTTATCAGCTAATGAACTATATCGAAACAGATTCATTGTATCAAGGGAAAACAACTGTTTTTGTCACCAATGACCACGGTAGGCATTCGAATGGTGTAGGAGATGGTTTTTGTTCTCATGGAGACCCCTGTGATGGATGTAAGCACATCAATTTATATGCATTTGGACCCGACTTTAAGAAGAATGTCATTTTATCGAACGAAAGAGAACTCATCGATATACCTGCTACAATTGCTGAACTTCTTCACTTCGACATACCCAATAGTGATGGAAATATAATGACAGAGCTATTCAAATAAATATTGAGTCTCTTAAAAAAAAAATGAAAAACTTATTCTTCGCCCTAGCCAGCTTTTTTTTCATGACATTCTCTTATGGTCAATTACAAAAAAAAGTACTTATCATCGGAATTGATGGTATTCGCACTGATGCCTTCATTCAGGCACAAACACCAAATCTTGATGCGCTCATTACAAATGGCATCTACAGCCCTAATGCGTTAAATGACGACATCACGATAAGTGGTCCTGGATGGTCTGCTATCTTATGTGGAGTTTGGTCCGAAAAACACTTGGTAACGAGCAATGATTTTACCATTAATGATTATGAGAACTTTCCCTCTTTATTTAGACATGCTGAAGAGTTTGACTCCAATATCAATACACATTCGATATGTCATTGGGACCCCATTAATGACTATATTGTCCAAAATGACGTAGACTTCAAATTAAATGTATCTACCGATGCTGCAGTAAGTAGTCAGGCAGCCAGCTATATCAGCTCAAACGATCCAGACCTTATATTTCTTCATTTTGATGACGTAGACCATGCAGGGCATAGCTTTGGATTTGACCCAAATGTTTCTCAATATATGAGTGCCATAGAGACGACTGACACCCATATCATTCCGATTATTAATGCGATAGAACAAAGACCCAATTATGCCAATGAGGATTGGTTAATTCTTGTTACTTCTGATCATGGGGGTATTGGAAATTCTCATGGAGGCACCACCATTGAAGAACGCGAAGTTCCTTTTATTGCTAGTGGGAATAATGTAACTACACAGCTGATTTTAAAAGATTCCAGCCTTGTTTCAAACAATGCATTTAATTGCTTAGGAGTAGAACCAGAATTAACATTTGACGGAACCAATGATTACTTGGAGATTCCTGCAAATCCTCTTTTTGATTTTGGGGAAAATAAGGATTTCACCGTTGAATGTAGGGTTAGGACTACGTCCAGTGGAGATGTTGCCATTATAGGAAATAAAGACTGGGATTCCGGAGTAAATCCTGGCTTTATATTTTCATTTAAATACCCTGCAGGTCCGGAATGGAAAGTCAATATTGGAGATGGTTCTTCAAGAGAGGATATTGAATCGGGAGGGTTAATAGCAGATAATGAATGGCACACATTAAGCGTTTCCTTTGACAGAGATGGTATGATGAAAATGTATGAGGACGGTCAATTTTTAAGCGAAACAGATATATCAGGAATAGGAAATATTAATACTGGACAGGGTTTATTTGCAGGAGCAGACATAAACTCAACATATGACTACCAAGGGGCTATTGCCGAGCTTCGGGTTTGGAATACAATTATAGACCCAAATACAATAGCAGAATGGCATTGTAACACGATTGAAAACACTCATCCAAACACTGCAAACTTAATTGGATATTGGAAAATGAATGAAGGAACTGGGAATCAAGTGATTGATGCATCTGGTAATGGAAATAACGGGAGTATTACCGAAGCACTGTGGAATGATTCTGATTCAAGCTATGTTTATAATTATGATGATACTCCAAAAATTACAGACATTGCAGTTACCGCAATAACACATCTTTGTGTAAATATTACGCCTCCAATTGAATTTGATGGTGTGAGCTGGGTAGACTCATGCAGTACAAACACACTAAATGAATTAGACAATGGACAAATTAATGTTCATCCGAACCCCACTAATAACATATTAAATCTCAATTTCATGGAAAAAAACTCAACTTATTCCATTTATTCAAGGAATGGAAAGCTCATGTGCACCGGAGAGACTGATGGAACCGTTGATGTTACTGATTTGAAAAGCGGAGTTTACTTTATAGAAGTAGATGGTTATTTTCCAAAAAACATTAAATTCTCTAAGCTTTAGAAAGCCGGAAAGGCCTAGCCTCAAATTGATTAACCCAGGGCAACATCTAAAATCATCATGACCAAAAATCCTCCTATAAAACCAAGTACGGCGATATCTGTATATTTATCTCTTTGAGTTTCGGGTATAACTTCCTCTACGACTACAAAAATCATGGCCCCTGCAGCAAATGCTAAGGCGAAAGGGAGAATAGGTTCCATGTAAATCACAGCGAGCGCACCAACGACACCAGCAATAGGCTCGACAATTGCTGAGAGCTGCCCGTACCAAAAGCTTTTAAAACGACTCGCCCCTGCCCGTCTTAAAGGCATGGCTACAGCGAATCCTTCCGGGAAGTTTTGAATACCAATACCGATGGCAAGAGCAACAGCACCAGCAACACTTGCGCCTTCAATACCATGAGCAGAAGCTCCAAAAAGCACGCCTACAGCAAGTCCTTCTGGAATATTATGCAAGGTAATAGCAAGAACTAGTAAGGTAGTTTTATGAAACTGAGTTTTTACTCCTTCTTTTTCGGATTCTTTAAAGTTAATATGTAAATGAGGAAGACTTTTATCTAAAAAAAACAAGAACAATGCTCCAGTCAAGAAACCAACTGCAGCAGGCATCCACATCATATCAGGATACATTTTTTCCGATAAGTCTATTGCAGGATTCAACAATGACCAGAAGCTTGCTGCAACCATAACTCCTCCAGTAAAACCAAGCATTCCGTCTAAAACGCCACGGTGCATCGTTTTAAAAAAGAAAACCAAAGAGGCACCCATTGCTGTAACCAACCAAGTAAAAGTTGTTGCCAATAAGGCCGCATAAACTGGATCTAATTCAGAAAAATAGCGAACAATGGCTTCCATAGATGCGAAAGTACCATTATTCGCTGAATTTTAACTACTCGCCTCCTTCAAATCCTTTATTGACGGCACGTTCTTTTATACTTTTTGTTACTGCTGTTCCGAAATCATCTTTTTTATCAGATTTGTCCTTCGACTTTTCTTCTTTTATAAAGGCATCACGCTTGACACTTAACTCTGAAATTTTACTTTGAATTTCTTTACGTTCTTTAATTTTAATCTCTACATATTTGTTTAGCTCTTCCTCGGATTTTCCTTGCAACTCTTTAGGAAGGTCCTTCTTGTCAACGTTTTGAATAATCGTTGAATCAGCTATAAAAGCATCTACCAAATCCCATCGCGCATTGTTGTAATTTGATGATGCTTTTGCCTTTGCCCTCATTGAAGCAACTGCCGGAGCTTGATCCATTGCTTCTTCATCTTGTTCCATTTGGAGTGCTTTTCTTTCTGTCCCAATACTACCATAAGAAACATAGGTGTCATTCACATCCATACTCAATTTATTTATCTGATCATCGTATGGTGTAGGAATAAATACTACTCTGTCATTAGAATTTATATTAAAATAATCTCCATTTGAACATGTAGCCCCATCCATCCAGAACTGCTTAATTCCTTGGTTTCTATCACCACAATAAATGGTGTTTATAAATACATCTTTATCCTTGGCCATTTTACATACCTCTTTGTAATTTACTGGACCTTGATTAAACGGCTCATTTCCTGCGATATAAACCATTTTCAAATCGCTTGAATTATTTGACCACTCCAATTCAAGAAGTGCATCTTGAATTACAGCACCACAAAACTCACTACCTCCATTTGTTCTCAGGCCGAACAATTTTTTGGATACCATGTCCAAATCTGTAGTAAAATCCAACTGCTTTCGAACATAATTTTTACCGCGAATCCCATCATTTCCATAGTCATACATGGCAATTTCTAATGTTGGAATTTCTCCGCTGTGTCTTAATTCACTGGTTTCATTAACGATTTCCCATAAGCGTGATTTGGCTTGCTCTAAAAGACCATCCATGCTATTTGAGGTATCAAATAAAATGACCAATTGAATTTTTCGTTTGGTGTCTTTTGATTTTGGTGAATCGATTTCAATAGTTGTTTGATTTGCAAACGTTGGTCCCAAAAGAAAGAGGGATACCAAAAAGGGAAAGAATAATAATTTCATAATGCTATTTTTTTTACTGAGTACATCAGTAAATCAAATAGGTTCATTTTTCAATAAAAAATTCTATTGCCAAGTCATAGGACTTCAATCCAAACCCATATATACTACCTTCACAAACAGGAGACAGCAACGAATTATGGCGAAAGGATTCACGTGAAGAAATATTACTTAGGTGAACTTCAACAACAGGAGTATCAATTGCAGAAATACAATCCCTTAAGGATACACTTGTATGCGTATAACCTCCTCCATTAAGAACAATACCATCGCAATTTACTTTTTGTAAGTAATCTATCAGCTCTCCCTCAATATTCGACTGAAAATAATCAAGTTCAAGTTTAAAACGACTCTTAAGAACATTAAAATAATCCTCAAAAGAAGTATCCCCATAAATATCATTTTCTCTACTACCGAGTAAATTTAGATTTGGACCATTAATTATTGCTAATTTCATATCGTGTCTGCTTGGAGTCGCTATATTACAGAATTTGTTTCATACTTGAAAATCGAAAAGGGATTATCCAATAATTCTATTATTGCCTATGAGAATGACTCTAACAAACTGAAAAA
>CAJQPH010000118.1 GCA_905480165.1 uncultured Flavobacteriales bacterium | reverse complement strand
TTTTCTTTTAGAGGTTGAGGCATTCTTGCAAAATTCGAAAACTCATTTGCAATTCTTGCTAAGCCATCAATTTGTTCAATAATAGAATCAACCACTTTTTTAATTCGTTCAGTAGATTCTTTTGGTTTTTTAGGATCGTACACCCTCAGTAAGTGCTGCACGCTTAGCTTCATTGGAGTTAGTGGGTTTTTTATTTCGTGGGCAACTTGTCTTGCCATTTCTCTCCAAGCCGTTTCTCTTTCTGTTCTTGTTAGTTTATCTGCTGAACGTTCTAGCTCCTCTATTTTTTGATTATACGCCTTAACGATTAGTCCAATTTCATCATTGGCTGTATAGTCTATCTTTTCGTTTTTTGAGCCCAGTTTTAACCTTGACAAGTTTTCTTGAAGAATTTGTAATGGTCGAGTAAGCCAATTAGAAATAACCAAAGAGAGAATAATAGATAGCGCTAAGAGAAACATAAAAACATTTATAATTGCAACTAAAAAAGCCTGTATTTGATTTTCGTAATCTTCTTGTTGACCAAAATGCTGAAGATTTATAAACCCAATTGTTTTTCCTTGCTTATTCATTATTGGTTTGTAAGAAGAGGTATAAACAAGACTTCCTATATTTTCTTTTTGAGCATAATTTATTTTCTCTCGTTTTTTTAAGCTTTCGATCGCGATGGGATTGATTTGTTCACTTAAAAGTCCTGCGTTAAAAACTTTCTGTCGAGAAGATGAAATTAAAAAACCTTTTTCGTCGTAAATATTAATGTCTGTTAAAAACACCCGAGAAAGCTTACTTAGTGTTTTTTCTAAAAAATCCCCATCAACAATAATGTCGATTTTATCCATTTTTGCGGCTTTGTTTTTTAGCTCTTCAGAAACAGATTCAAGTTTTTCATTGATTACCCTTTTATTATAGTTGGTGTATTGGTTTTTAACAAATAAACCGCTTCCTGCACCAAATAAAAACAAAGACAAAACAACCATTGAAACCAATATGGCTTGAATTTTAAAAGCCAATGAAATGGTTTTTGATACTCTCGGATTCATTCCTCTCGAAAACAACAAGAAAGTCAACCTCAATAGCCCCATTACACAAAAGATATAAGCATAAGGGGTAAACACGGCTAATCCTTGTGGTTTCTTTTTTGATAGAACCACCGCGCTTTCATAAGGCCCTTTCAAAACATAATGAGATTGACCGTCAAATGAGTGTATGTTATTAATTGTATCCGTGTATGAGTTTAAATAAACCGGGTAACTATAAGCACCAAAAGACCTTCTCAGTTTTCCTTTTTTGTACTTGGCTATTGAGTATTTCTTTAAATAATCCAAGGTGTTGGCTTTATTTGAAATTAACAGTCTAGGAAAACCTATTTCTTCGGGAATTAATTTTGATTTTAAAGAGATAAAAAGGACCCCTGCTGTTTCTTTATTGTTCTCTTTCTTTATCTCTTGTTTTATAACATAATTTATCCCAGATGTAGCATCTGGGATAAAATAAACATTGGGATTAATTTCTGGTGTTTTTCCTTTTTCGGCAATGAGCTGTACCCAGCCCGAATAATCCTGACTTTCATTAACGACCACCGTGTTTTTCAATGAGTCAAAAAGATTAAAACTCATTTCATATCCTTCCCAAAACCCATTAAAATACTTGTTTTCCATAGCGTTTGAAAACTTGGAAGGAGTAAGGTTTTCTTGTTTTCCAGAAATGATTTTAATGAGATAGTTGGATTGCTTTATTTTGTCAGAAAGAGAAAGGTAGTTTAGTTCCAATTGAACATCTCGCTCTGAAATAATTTTTTTTGCCAGCACTTTTCTCGATTGAATGTCTTTTTTGATGTTGAAAACAGTTAACAATGAAACCATTGCAGAGGTGAGTATAATCGTGCTAAACACAGACCTTAAAAGTCTTTGTTTAAATGATGTTTTATTTAAAAAAACGAGATTTGTTATTGCCAAAGAGATCGGCAAAGCCATTGAAAAAGTGGTGTCCTCTAGAATAAATAGTTCAAGAAGGAAAAACACCGAGCATAAAAGAAACATGAGGCCTACGGCTCTTCCTTTTGAATCCCTTAACAGGCTATTGAATATGGTTCTAAACAGAACATTATACGATAAAAAAAGCAATACAAAGAGAGCTATTAATCCATATGAATAAGGTTTCAGTTCAAATAAATTATCTAAACCTATTGGAACACTTGAATGATTCAAAACAAAGGGTATTATTCCTTCAACAAACCACCAAACTCCAATGAGAACAAACGGCTTCCATAATAAGCCTTTTTTATTTTTAATTATTGGTAAATATGATATTCCTAATAAAATAAAAGCCAATGAAGGAATTATAACCCCCATCGTAAACAGGTTTGGAATAAACTCGTTGTAGGCAAACAACTTTGGTGATAAAAGCTTGGAGGAAATAAGACCCGAAATACTTATAAAGTATAGAGAAAGAAGCCAGAGGCCTATTCCATATGATCGGTTTTTTATCGAATTAATGGTAAGTACTAAAAAGAGTATTAGTACCCATGATAATCCAGCAAACAAGAGTAGATATCCATTTGTACTTTTGTTTACTTCTTTGGTTATTACATACGAAAAGCAGTATTTCCCTTCTTTGTTTCGTATTATTGATCCTTCTTGCTCGTCTAAGGAAAGCTTAAAGTTTTTAGTGGTTATGTTTGGGTTGGCCTCATTTCTCAAATATTCATTTTCATATTGAAAGCTTCTTTTAATCAGAAATGATGCTACGGCAACGGTGTTTCCCCTTTTTCTTTGAACTGAATAATACCAGCCGTTTTTTAAATGTACCAATCCGGAAGAAGGAAACTTTAATGAGCTCAGCCTGGGTACTGGCATTTTATTTGTGTTCCAATACTTTAAGGAGTCGTTTTTGTAAAGGTGAAGAAAAACAGGTTTTTTTTCGTCTTTTGTGTTTGACTTATCGTTGAGTAAGTTCTCTGCCGCTGTTTCGGCTTTTGTTTCATAAGATAAAAAGTTCTTTTGTATCTCTTCTTCAAGTCCTTCATTTCCATCAGAAAAAAAATAAGCGCTTAGGCTTATAAGTCCACAAATCAAGACGCCAGATATTAGCCATATTCTTACTCTTGATATGTTTTTAAACTTCATTTTATCGTCATGGGTTTTTTAGACAAGGACTCTATTAAGGAAAGAAAGTCTTTTTCAAAGTTTTTGTCATTTCTATAAACAAAAGAAGCTTCTTTTTTAAAGGGGTGAATATAGTTTTGATAACATGGCGTAACATGGTTTTTCCATTGGTATACGATATCACTTACGTCGTACCCCCTACTTTCCTGGTCTCGATATATACGTCGATCAAGCTGTGTTTCCATGTCCACATCAACAAAAACAGAAAAGTCTAGAGCTTCAAATACCTCTGTGTAATGAAACAAAAAAAGGCCCTCTACTATTATTATTTTTTTTGGTGCTATTGTGAGCATTACATTCTTGTTTGGGGGAGAGTTAAAAAAATACTCTTTGACTTGTATTTCTTGTCCTCCTAATAATTTTTTAAGATCATTAACCAAAGCTGCTTTATTTAAGGCTGTTGGTAAATCAAAGTTCACGACA
Organism: uncultured Flavobacteriales bacterium; assembly: GCA_905480165.1. Classification (GTDB taxonomy): domain Bacteria; phylum Bacteroidota; class Bacteroidia; order Flavobacteriales_D; family Crocinitomicaceae; genus UBA952. Next base: position 13,127 of record CAJQPH010000118.1, on the reverse strand, counting down.
CCGTTTTGGTCTTTTGCCTGTTGCTCAATAGGAAAGTAGTAATTATCCATTGTAAAAACAGAAACAGAGTCTGGTCCATAATGAGAAGAAATTTTCTTTAAAAGCGTTGTTTTTCCTGAACCGCTGCCCCCACATATACCAATAACAAAAGGTTTCTTCATATCAAAACTGGTTATATCACAAATATATGGATTCATTGTGGATTCTTTTTGTTGCTTTTTTTAATATTAATACAAAAAGTCATAACTTGCAGATACTAACCATTCTTCTTCATGATGATAAAGTTTTCACTTGTTTTTTTTCTTTTGTTTTCATTTTCTATGGCTAATAGCCAAATTCCTGTTGGGACTATCATTAAACCAGGGGTTGGCTTAATGAAAAACGCTAACGGAGAGCCTTCTAATATAAAGAATGAAAATAAAAACAACGGTGTAATCGTTGTGTTTAGCTGTAATACTTGTCCTTTTGTTGTTGGGTCCTCTCATTTTCCTGGTTGGGAAAACCAATACAACAATCTCTTTTCTATCGCTAATGACAATGAGATTGGTTTTGTGTTAATAAACTCCAATGAAGCAAAAAGGAAAGGGGATGACTCTTATGATAAAATGATTGATCGCGTTAAAGATCAGAAGTATTCAATGTCTTACTTATTAGACGAAAAGTCAACTTTAGCTAATTCGTTAAGAGCGAAAACAACACCTCATGTATTTTTCTTTGATGGGTCTTTTCGTTTAATCTATTCTGGTTCTATTGATAATCTTTGGGATGGTAAAAGAAAAAAAGACGTTCCTTTCTTAAAAAATGCAATCACTTCGCATTTAAAAAACAAAAAGATTAAACCTAAAGATACCCCTCCTAAAGGGTGTAGTATAAAAAGAGCTAAAAAACAATCTAACCAATAATACCGTTATTAAAACAAAACAACAATGAAAAACTTTCAACTGACCTATCTATTTCTTTTATTCCTCTCGCCTTTTGCCTTTTATTCTCAAATTCAAGGAGATGGGGGTGTTCCAAAAACGTTTAAATCTATTAAAGATTACAAAACCATCGATACTTGGGTGTTTTCAACTCCAGACCTTGCTTCATTAAAACAAGAAGATGCGGTTTATGACGATGCTGGTGATCGTCCTTGGAGGTTTGGTCACAACAACTACACAGAGCTTAACCTTGACAACAGTGGTACATGGAAAGAATTTTCCAATGGGGATAAAGTCTGGCAGCTTGTATTGACATGTGAAGAAGCATTAACCGTAAACCTTTCGTTTACAAATACAAGCATTCCTGAAGGAAATGAGCTATATGTTTACAATCCTGAAAAGTCTTTTATTCTCGGTTCATTTAAGCAAAAACACATTTACAACGGGGAGCTTGGAACAGAACTTGTTCCTGGAAACACTGCAATAATTGAATATTATGTTCCAAAGTCAAACACTGTTGGCGCTATAAATGTAAACAGCGTAACACACGGTTATAGAACAGCAAACGAGTTTATGCAAAAAGCTTTTGGAAGCTCTGGGGCTTGTAATATGAATGCAAATTGTCCTGATGGGGCGTCTTGGGTAAATGAAAGAAACAGTGTTGTAATGCTGGTTTCAGGAAATAGTGGCTTTTGTACAGGCGCTTTAATTAACAACACATTAAACGATGGTAAGCCGTATGTTTTAACAGCAAACCACTGCTACTCTAACCCTGCAAATTGGATCTTTCGATTTAATTGGCAATCAGAAAACTGTAACAATCCAGGAAACTCTCCTTCTTTTCTTTCATTGAGCGGAGCAACATTGCGTTCAAGAAGAACACCAACAGACTTTTGTTTGGTTGAAATAACAGGGGGTTTAACAAACAATACTGTCCCTTCTAATTATAGTCCTTTTTTCGCTGGTTGGGATAATTCTGGAGACATTCCTTCAACCACAGTGTGCATACACCACCCGAGCGGAGACATTAAAAAAATCGCTTTTGACGATGACGCTGCTACGATTTCTCAGTCAATGGGTTCTTCCGAAGCGAACTCTACATGGACGGTACAGTGGGACAGAAACACAACCACCGAAGGCGGTTCTTCTGGCTCTCCATTGTTTGATCAAAATCACAGAATAATAGGTCAATTATGGGGTGGTTCCGCTTCTTGCGGTAACCTTAATGGCCCAGACTATTATGGTCGGGTCTCTAAATCGTGGGAACCCAACGGTAGCGATCAAAGCAATCAGCTTAAGTATTGGTTAGACCCTAATAACGCAGGCGCTTCTTTTATTGATGGTTTTGACCCTTCTGGCGCTAGCGCTTCCGAGTTTGACGCGGGTGTTTCTGGTGCTGGGTTGGATGAAACGGCTGTATGTGCAACAGATTATATTCCAAGCTTTACATTGTCAAACCCTGGTTCTCAAACCTTAACCTCGGCGGTTATTACTTATGAGGTTGATGGAGGAGCTGCTTCTACCTTCAATTGGAGCGGATCTCTTGCACAATACCAAACGGAAGTTGTATCGCTGCCAACAGTAACTCTTGCTGCGGGAAATCATTCTTTAAATATAGAAGTCTCTAGTCCAAATGGAAACCCGGATGAAAATGCAAATAACAATGCCTCTGTCGTAAATATTACAGTTGATGCCATTGCTGAAACGGCTTTATATGTTACCGTTTCATTGTTAACCGATGATTATGCAGATGAAACTTATATGGAAATAACGAATGGTACCGGTGATGTTATCTGGTCAGAGGGAAACGAAGAGGTTAGTGGAAACTTTGGTACAGGGGACTTTCCTCCCCCTGCTGATCCAACAACACCTCTTGACAACAATACTCAATACGATTGGAATGTTCCTTTGAGTTCTCAAGAGTGTTATACTTTTAGTGTGTATGACTATTACGGTGATGGTCTTGGAGCTTCTCAATGGCAAGGGACGGATGGAGATCTCAACCTTTTAGATAATGGAGGATCAAACATATATGCTGTTAGTGCTGCAGATTTTGGAGGAGAAGAGGCTTCTACTTTTAGAAACCTTACTGTTAATGTTAATGCATTAAACTCCACCTCGTTTAATGTTTACCCCAACCCTGCAAAGGAATATATAATATTAGAAACAGATTCAGACGCATCAAGTTTTTTTACTATTACAGACTTGGTTGGTAAAGTATACTCTTCTGGTTCGGTTCTTTTAAATAAAACGATGATAAACACCTCCACACTATCAAGCGGTTCGTACATTATTCGCTTATTAAAAAAAGATGGAGCTGCTGATTATAAAACGTTTGTTGTAAAATAAACTTGAAGAATTGTCGGGGATTTACATTCACATTCCTTTTTGTGCAAAAAGGTGCACTTATTGTGATTTTCACTTTTCCACGACGTTTTCTAGCTACAGAGAAAGAATGATTCTTTCTTTGAAAGAGGAAATTATTTTAAGGAAAAACGAAATTAAAACCCCCATCCAAAGTGTCTATTTTGGCGGGGGAACACCTAGTATTTTATATGAAGAAGAATTGGCTTCTCTATTAGATGCTGTTCATAAACATTATGCGGTTGACGAGAAAACAGAGGTAACTCTTGAGGCAAACCCAGAGAACATTAATAAAAACAGTGTCTTGGCCTGGAAGGGTCTTGGTATAAATCGTTTAAGTATCGGTCTTCAGTCCTTTAAAAACGACGATTTAAAATGGATGAATAGAGGGCACAATAATACACAAAACTCGGCCTGTGTTAAAACCGTTTATGACGCGGGTTTTAACAATGTTTCTGTAGATCTTATTTATGGGCTTCCTGGTTTAAGAAATTCTGAATGGGAAGGTTTTCTTAAAAAAGTTGTGCGTTTGGGGGTTGAACACATCTCAGCTTATTGCCTGACAATTGAAGATAAAACCAAATTAAAACACGATGTTGAAAACAAAACCATTAAACCTTTATCTGAAAGGAAACAAATCGAACAGTTCGAGTTTTTATGCTCGTTTTTAAAACAAAGCGGTTATGAGCATTATGAGGTTTCAAACTTTGCTCTAAACAAAAATTATTCTAAGCACAATCGTTCATACTGGGACAGAAAAGAATATATAGGTGTTGGTCCATCTGCCCATTCTTATAGCGGAAAGGGAAGAAGGTGGAACGTGTCTAACAACCACACCTATATGGCGAGAGGTACAAAGACAAAACACTGGTATAATCAAGAGGATTTATCTACAGACTCTGTTTGGAACGAGTTGTTTTTAACTGGGCTCCGAACAAAATGGGGCGTGTTAAAAAAAGACATTGCGAGTCTTGGTGGTTTTACGAGTAATGAACAAGAAGAAATAAAACGAATGATTGATAAAGGAGATCTTATCGATTCAGCTAAAGCTTATGTTTTAAGTGAAAAAGGTTTGCTTTTTGCAGACGCTATAAGTGAACATTTTTTTAGAGTGTCATAAGATAAAAGATCCCTGTATTCTTCTTTGTTTTTCTAACGGGTCTTTATAAACTACCTCTATGTTTATGTTTGTCCCAAGGCTTAAAGCCTTCATAAAGCTAATCGCTTGCGGCGTTATTTTGCTGCTTTTTATTATTAATGCCTTTTTATTAGCTATAATGGTATACTCCGTTATTAAAAAGTTAGTTTTTGGGAATGGGGTCAACAATCCTATTTTTATATCAAGGTTTTCTGTATTTATTTTTTCACCTGAAATGCTTGTTCCAATAAAAATAGTTGTTTTTGGAAGAGGTTTTATAATGAAGCTAAACTTGTCAATAAATACTTTTTCAGTAAATCCATCAGGGTGCTCTAGGTACTCCGCTATATTTAATTTGCCTTGATCTCTAGAAACGGAATCTAAAACCTCCACATAATATTTGTTCTCATTATTTGATGGCGTTATTTTCACAGAACCATCAAAACATAAAGGGGTTCCTTTTTCACAATTATAAATATTTGTGAATCCTTTAAAAAAAACTTTTACGGAATCATTATTGAATAAGTGTTGGCCTATTACAATATTTGGGGAAACTAACGCAAAACAAAACAACAACCTCATCATAAGCAAGCTATTTTGTTTACCCTTCTTTCGTGTCTACCTCCTTCAAATTCTGTCGTAAAAAAAGCGTCTGCTATTTGAAGTCCCATGTCTACACTAATGAACCTCGCGGGAAGAGACAATATATTGGCATTATTGTGTTGTCTGGCCAGTACTGCTATTTCCTCTGTCCAACAAATAGCAGATCTTATTCCTTGATGTTTATTCGCAGACATACTTATTCCTTTTCCAGAGCCGCAAATTAACACTCCTCGTGTTTTATTTTGTTCAACATATTCTGAAACAGGATGAGCGTAATCTGGGTAATCTATACTTTCTTCAGAAGGACAACCAAAATCTATGGGTTCCCATCCTTGTTTTTGTAAATAGTCAATAAGAGCGTTTTTTAATTGAAACCCTGCATGGTCGCAACCGATAGCTATTTTTTTATTCATGAGTGTTTGCTGTTTTAAAAGTTAATAATTTGTTGATAACTATAAACATCTTTTTTTGGTTAATCTAATCATTCTTTGTGTTATATAATATTTAATTAAAACCTATTTTTTTACCCTTTTCTTATTTTTGTTTTTCCTTATGTTATCCACAAAAACATTATTAACAATTGCTTTTATTTATAAACAAGTATATTTATTTAGAATGGTTTAATTTTTGTTAATTACCCTTTAACCAGTCTGTTAATTAGTGTTATAATGTTAATTACTTTACTTCTAATGTTTAATACTTATAAATTTATATATGCTTGTTTTTTTATAAACATATTAACAGCCTTAATAATAGTATTAAATTTATTTATTTAATATATATAATAATATATAATGATGTTAATTTGTTAATATCTATAGAATGACGCAAATTCAAGATGTATTAAATCAGCTGGATATTTTTACAAAAAAATATTACAAAAATCAATTGATCAAAGGAGGTCTTTTATTGATTGGTGTTTTTATTTTTTCTCTTTGCTTAATTTCTGGATTAGAATATTTCGGTAAATTTAATAAGCTTATTCGTTTTTCGTTACTGTTTTCTTTTATTGTAGTAAACGGTTATATTGTTTTAAATTTTTGTGTTTTACCATTACTTAAATTAGTCAAGTTAAGAAAAGGTATTTCTTCTATTGATGCTTCTCGTATAATAGGATCGTTTTTTCCTGATGTAGCAGATAAATTAACTAACCTTCTGCAATTGAATAATGAATTACATCAAAGTAATTCTTCTAATTATATTTTAGTTGAGGCCAGTATTATTCAGAAAATAAAAGAAATTAATGTTTTTAGTTTTAATCAAGCTATAGATTACTCTAAAACAAAAAAATATCTAAAATTGATATTACCCGTCTTGTTTTTATTTACTTTTCTAATAATATATACTCCAAATCTATTTACTCAAGGTTCTTTAAGAATTATTAAATTTTCAGAAGAGTTTATAGAAAAATCCCCTTTTTCATTTCATTTACAGAATACATATTTAACCATTAATGAAGGTGATGATCTTAATGTTTTTTTAGAATTAAAAGGTTCTAAATTTCCTAAAAACATGTATATCAATTCAGAAAACGGTTCTTTTTTAATGAAAAGAAGTGCTGTGAATAGTTTTGAATCAAAAATTAAAAAACCAAAAAATGGTAGTGTTTTTTGGTTTTCAAATGAAAAATATACCAGTAAGAAATATCATATAAAAGTATTAGGTAAAAGTATTTTAGGCAAACTTGATGCAGACATTGCATATCCTAATTACATAGGAATAAATAAAAAACATATTTCTAATGCAACAGACCTGACTATTCCTGAAGGAAGTGTTGTTGCTTGGAAAGGGTTAACTAAGAATACTGAAAAAATTGATATCACCCTAGATTCAAATAATTACGTATTTAATTCTCAAGGTTTTGTTTTTGAAAATAAAATAAAAAAAACGAGTCTTTTAAAATTGATTCTAACAAATAAACACACCAAAAAAAGAGATAGTATTTCATATACTATTTCTGTAATTAAAGATGAATATCCATCAATAAGTGTGAATGAGATTGTGGATAGTGCTAATAATTCAATTAAATACTTTAAAGGCTCTGTAACTGATGATTATGGATTAAAAAAATTAAACTTTCATTATGAAATAAAATCACTAAATAATACGGTAAATAAAAAAGTATTAAACGTTAGAAAAGTTAAAGGAACTAAAAACAGTTTTGAATTTTCTGTAGATTTTAGTAGAGAAGAACTAAACTTAAATGATGAAATAAATTACTTTTTTACTATTTCTGATAATGACGCTATTAATGGCAGTAAAACATCAAAGAGCAATCTGTTTTTTTATAAACTACCAAACCTAAAAGAAATTAACAAAACCAGAGATAAAGAGCAAGAGTCTGTAAAAGAAGATCTAAAGAATATAATGAATCAGACCAAACAGTTTCAAAAAGAACTTGAACAATTAAATAAGAAAATTAAAAATAATGATAATCAGAAATGGAATAATTTAAATGAATTAAACAGTTTAAAACAAAAACAAAAAGAACTTATTGATAAACTAAAAGAAGTACAGAAAAAAATAGAAGAGAGTTCTGATAAGAAAAATAAATTATCAGAAATAGACAAAGATTTATTAGAAAAACAAAAGAAAATAGAGGAGTTACTTAACGAGGTAATGGATGAGGAATTAAAAAAACTTTTAGAAGAACTTGAAGAATTGTTAAAATCAAACGATAAAGAAGAAATCAATAAAAATATGGAGGAATTAAAAGAATCTTCTGAGGACATGAAAAACCAACTAGACAGGTCTCTAGAAATGCTTAAAAAACTTCAAATAAATGAGAAAATAGATGATGTGGAAAAAGAGCTTCAAGAGTTGTCTGATAAACAAGAGGAGTTAGCAAAACAAAAACAAAAAAACATTGAAGAGCAAAAGAAAATAAGTGAAGATTTTAATAAAATAGAAGAAAAGATAAAAGAGATACAAAAACTAAACAAAGAACTTCAGAGCCCTATGAAACTGGAGAATACTTTAAACGATCAAGAATCGATCGATAAAGAACTAAATCAAGCCGAAGAAGAAATAGAAAAAAACAAGCAAAAAAAATCATCAGAAAGCCAAAAAAATGCTGCAGAGAAAATGGATGACCTGGCGCAAAAATTAAACTCAATGCAAAATTCTTCCAACCAACAACAACAAGAAGAGGACATGGAATCTCTTCGCAATATATTAGAGTCATTGGTTTTATTGAGTTTAAACCAAGAGTCATTAATGGATAAGTTTATTAAAGTGAGATCAAACGATCCTGCATTTCGAAAATATGGAAGAGAACAAAGAAGGATAAATGACGATACTAAAATAGTAAGGGATAGTTTAATGTCTTTAGCAAAGAGACAAGTTGTTTTAGCGACCTTTATTGATACCGAGCTAAGTTCTATATCATTTAATCAAAAAAAAGCGTTAGAAGCGGTAGGAGATAGAAATAAAAGCAATGTGGGTTTAAATCAACAGATGGTTATGACATCATATAATAATCTTGCATTATTATTAAATGAAGTATTACAACAGATGCAATCACAAATGCAGTCTCAAATGGAAGGTGGGGGATCCTGTAATAAACCAGGAGGAAAAGGTCGACCAAAAGCAGGACCAAAAATGAACACTAGTGACATGAAGGAAATGTTAAAGAACCAGCTTGAGCAGTTGAAAAAGGGAGTTAAAGAGGGTGGTAAAAAACCAGGAGGAAACTCTCCAGGAAAAGGAGAGAAAAATCAAGGACAAATGGGTAGTGAAGGAATGGCGAAAATGGCAGCAGAACAATCAGCTATTCGTCAGAGGTTAGAACAGTTAAGAAACGAATTGAATAAAAAAGGGAAGGGAGAAGGTAACCAGTTAAGCCCACTCATTGAAGAATTAAAAGAACAACAAAAAAACATTATAAATAAAAATATTAGTAAGGAAACAATTAACAGGCAAAATGGTATTTTAACGAGACTTTTAGAAAGTGAAAAAGCCTTATTAGAAAGGGGTTTTGATGAAAAAAGAGAATCAGAATCTGGAAAAAACGAAGAAAAGGGAAACAAAATAATATTTGAGGAGTATACTAAACAGAAATTAAAACAAATCGAATTATTACGTTACGCGGAACCTTTATTTAAAAAGTATTATAAAGAAAAAGCAAACGAATATTTTGATAATAATTAAGTTTTTTCGATTACTATGAATCAAGATTATAAAATTATAGAATCATTAAAATTGGCTTCTGATGTTCAATCAATAGCTTCGGTAGAAAAACTAATAGACAAAGTTTGTTCGAAGATTGGTGTAAATGAAGAATCATACGGAAACGTTTTAATAGCTGTTACTGAGGCTGTTAATAATGCTATTCAACACGGAAATAAAGAAGACACAAATCTAAAAATAGATGTTTCTGTTCTTGATGGTACCCACAATATTTGTTTTTCCGTAAGAGATGAGGGACCAGGGTTTGATTTTAACAATTTACCAGACCCAACTTCGCCAGACAATATTTTAAAAGAGAACGGAAGAGGTATTTTTTTAATGAAAAACCTAGCAGATAAGGTTGAATTTACAGGAGAAGGAAACGAGGTTAGTTTATTTTTTAGTAAATGATTAATTTTTTTTACGAAGACTGTATTCCTTTAAACAAAAACAACGAAGAAAGCCTTAAAAAAATAGTTCAACTATTTGATAAAGAAGGGTTTACCTGTGGAGACATAAGTGTTGTTTTTTGCTCTGACACCTATCTTTTATCTTTAAATAAAAAGTATTTGAATCACGACTATTTTACTGATATTATTACATTTCCTTATAATGAAGGCGAATTAATTAACGGCGATCTGTTTGTAAGCCTGGATCGGGCTAAAGAAAATGCAATAGATAATAACGAAGCCTTCTCTAGAGAAATATCTAGGCTGGTTATTCATGGTTGTCTTCATTTGTGTGGATTTAATGATAAATCACGTGAAGAAATTACGGTAATGAGATTAAAAGAGGAAGAATACCTTAAATTATTTGGTTTCACGTGAAACAATTTCGATTAATAGTTCTTTTTGGCGTAATTTTGTTTCACGTGAAAAAAAAACATGCTTAATCAATACGATATAATAGTTGTGGGTGCTGGTCATGCGGGTTGTGAAGCGGCATATTGTTCTGCAAAAATGGGCAACAAGGTGTTATTGCTTACAATGAATATGAACACGATTGCTCAAATGAGCTGTAATCCAGCAATGGGCGGTGTTGCAAAAGGTCAAATTGTCCGAGAAATTGATGCGTTAGGAGGTGGAACAGGAATAATAAGCGATAAAAGCGCAATTCAGTTTAGAATGCTGAATAAGTCTAAAGGGCCGGCAATGTGGTCACCAAGAACTCAAAATGATAGGCAGGTTTTTTCTAATGAATGGAGGCTTCTTTTAGAGAAAACAGAAAACATAGATTTTTGGCAGGATATGTGCTCAGGCGTTATTGTAGAAGATAAACAGGTAAAAGGTGTTACTACAGCACTTGGTATTGATATTTTCTCAAAAACGGTAATATTAACAAACGGCACGTTTTTAAATGGATTAATACATTTAGGAGAAAAGAAATTTGGAGGAGGGCGAGCAGCAGAAAGGCCGTCTACGGGAATAACAGAACAACTTGTTTCATTGGGATTTCAATCAGGAAGAATGAAAACAGGAACTCCACCAAGAGTCGATGGGAGAACTCTTGATTACTCAAAAATGGAGGAACAAAAGGGAGACGAACCAGCATCAAAATTCAGTTTCACAAACACAAAGGCACTTGTGAAACAAAGGTCCTGTTTCATAACATATACAAATAAAGAGACGCATGAGGTGTTAAAAACAGGGTTTGATCGATCACCAATGTTTAATGGTGCAATTCAAGGTTCAGGACCACGGTACTGTCCAAGTATTGAGGATAAAATAAATAGGTTTGCCGATCGTGACCGCCACCAGATATTCGTAGAGCCAGAAGGGTGGGACACCGTAGAGATTTATGTAAACGGTTTTAGTACATCTTTACCAGAAGATATTCAGTTAAAGGCAATGAGAACAATACCTGGTTTTGAAAAAGCCAAAATGTTTAGGCCGGGTTATGCTATAGAGTATGATTATTTTCAACCAACACAGCTTCATAAATCCTTAGAAACAAAAAATATAAGCAACTTATATTTTGCGGGACAAATAAACGGAACAACGGGCTACGAAGAAGCGGCTTGTCAAGGACTAATTGCTGGTGTAAATGCAAGCAACAAAATAAACAACAAACCACCATTTATATTAACCCGAAGCGAGGCATATATTGGAGTATTAATAGACGATTTAATAACGAAAGGAACAGAGGAACCATATAGGATGTTTACAAGTAGAGCAGAGTATAGAATTCTTTTAAGACAAGATAATGCAGATATTCGTTTAACGCCTTTAGGTTATAAAATAGGCTTGGCAGAACAGGATGCTTTTGATAAAACTCAAAAGAAAATTAAGGCAACACAAGTTTTGATCGGTGACTTAAAAAAAATAGGAATAACTCCAAAGGATGTAAATCCTTTTCTTGAAAGCAAAGGGTCTTCTCCAATTTCACAACAAGTTAAATTGTCCTCAATTATAACAAGGCCAAATGTTTATTTGAAAGAACTTATAGAGGTTTCTCCGTTAGCAAAGAAGAAGTCTCTTATTGCTGAAAGCCATCATTGCGATGTGGTTTCCCAAACAGAAATTCAAATGAAATACGAGGGTTATATTGAAAGAGAGCAAGAGCAAGCTGAGAAAATGTTGCGCCTAGAAAACGTTAGTATTCCGACGAATATGACCTATAATGAATTGAATAGCTTAAGTTCCGAGGCAAAAGAAAAGCTTTCAGAAATAAAACCAACAACAATTGGACAAGCCTCTAGAGTTTCAGGAGTAACACCTAGTGATATATCTGTTTTACTTGTTTATTTGGGGAGATAGTCTTTTTAAGAGTCTTTAATAAGCGATTAAAAGCATTCGAGCGCATGTTGTTCTAAAAACAAAGAAAAGCCCTTAAAACAAAAATATAAGCGTCTTTTTTTATGTGTTTTTTACCTTTGTTGTTAAAAACAAGGAGATTTTGAAAAAAGACAAAATGAAAAAAGTATATTTTCTTGACACTGTTCATCCTGTTCTTAAAGAGCGGCTTACTCAAACAAATTATAAATGCATTGACGTAAGCGAAAAGAACATTAAGGAACTGAAATTAATAATCTCTGACGCTTACGGAATCGTACTTCGTTCAAGGTTCACATTAAACCATGATTTTTTATCTTTTTGTCCTCAATTGAAGTTTGTTGCTCGATCCGGGTCCGGATTGGAGAATATTGATTTAGAATATTGCAGAACAAAACAAATAGACGTTCATAGCTCTCCAGAAGGAAACAGACAAGCCGTGGCAGAACATTGTTTGGGCTTTTTATTAAGCCTATTGAACAGCTTTAAGATGGCCCATAAAGACATAAATAATGGAGAGTGGTTAAGAGAAAAAAACAGAGGTCTTGAATTAAGTAGTCAATGTGTGGGTATTATCGGCTACGGAAATAATGGCAGGGCATTCGCTAAGCTTTTGAGCAAGCATAACGTAACTGTTCTTGCTCATGATAAATACAAAACAGGTTTTTCAGAAGGAGCAATAAAAGAGTGTTCTTTAGAAGATATTTTCCAGAAAGCAACTATTATTAGTTTTCATGTACCACTAACTTATGAAACAGCATACATGGCTGATTATCAGTTTTTTAAGAGGTTTAAAAACCCTGTGCGTGTGATTAATATTTCTCGGGGAAAGGTGTTAAAAACAAAAGATCTAATTAAAGCATTAGATGAAGGGTTTGTTTTTGGGGCGGCCCTTGATGTTTTAGATGAGGAGAGTAAAAGCTTTACCGTTGAAACTAAGAACACGGTTCTTCTGGATTTAAACAAGAGGTCCAACGTAATCATAACTCCTCATGTGGCCGGTTGGACAAAAGAAAGCTACTTTAAATTAAGCAACGTTTTAGCGGATAAAATAATCAAATAAAAAAAGCCCTCATCTTGAGGGCTTTTATCACATGGATAGAAAACAATATTGTAAAGGTCTTATCTTACGATAAGCTTCTTTGTATTCGTGTTGTTGTTATT
>CAJQPH010000117.1 GCA_905480165.1 uncultured Flavobacteriales bacterium | reverse complement strand
CGTTTTATTGCCATCTGCATTTCTTTTTATAAATCTATATGGCTCGGCAATGTTCCTGCATTCTATGGCAAATTCGTATTTTGTTACGTCAAAATCAAATGAACCTTGAAGATTCTTAGGTTCCGTCCTTGATAAACCAATTAAAAATCCATGTGTACCACTTAATGCCAAGTTATGTATTTGACACCTGAAAATTCCACACCCCCTTGAGGTTTTATAAAAGTAAGTTTTCCTAGTGCTTCCGTAAAGAGCACTGTCAAATGTATTAGTACCCCCTATTTTTTGATACACCCCAGTATCAATGGCTTCAATACCCGCCTGGTTTGCTGGACCAACATTAAAAAAGTCTTTATCTGATTCTGCTCTAAAGAAATCAAAGGCATCGTTTTGGTATGATATAAGCCGCAGCTTGTTATTTTTATTGCCTTCAACGATTTCAAAATTCATACCGATGCATTTTGGCACATCGATAGTAAGCATATTGTTTAAACTGTCTTGCAGGCTTGTTACGAGAGCGTCTATGTTTTCGAATGCATACGTAAGATGCGGTAGTTTGGCAGTCAATGTGTTGTTTCCATGTGTGGTATCAATAAAATCAACATCAATTTCATCGTTGGTGGAATCTACGGTAAACGATGGATGAAGCTGTTCCCATGCAATGCTTGACAAAGCCACCTGAGAGCGTGGCTTGATAATTAAAGAGTCTCTCAATGAACAATCAAAATTTAACACTGACTCAGTGCTCTCTAACCGTAGTAATTTAACCATATAATTAAATATTAGATATTTATTTAATTATATTTTTTAATTGTTACTTTATTCTACCGTATTGAATGTTTACCAGTGTATGTGAACCGCCAGTTGTATTTCCTATTCTTATGTTTCTTGGTGGATCAGGAAAATATAGAGAAAATTTACCTGGCTGTATATCATCACCAAGACTATCCCAAAAACCAGCATTACCAGTATTGAGGGCATTTGTACCTTCAATTTCTAAAGGACCAGTCGTGTTTCCCCATATCCTGATACTTTTATAACCGACACAATCTATATAAGTATAACTTCCAGATAAGAATGCATTACCATTGTATGGAACATTAAAATCCTGGGTTGAATTGGTTTTAATTGTTAATAGATCTTTTATATCTTTCAGCAGGTTTCTACTATCTTTGTTATGTTCATTTTGACTGTGAACAATATGGTTTATGTTTTGCGGCATATATATTTATCAAATATTTTTATTTTTTATTTTTTGTTTGTTGTAATGCCTCTTGAATTCTATCAGCACTTGATTGGCGTATAACACTAAGAAAGACGGTGTTGTCATCTTGTAATGTACTTTCATCAACTAAAGAACCATCTGGATTTAATATTCTTACCCGAATGGAACTGATTTGTAAAGGTTCTTGTGAATCGTGTACGTACATACTACTCATACTTGAATCAGCTGTTGTAAAGTTCTCAGTTGAGTAATATTTATTGACAATGGCAGATATTTTTTTAGATTGAATTCCATTTGAAATTTTGTTAAAACCAAAGTTAGAAGTCAATTCAATTTGATAATAGGGTGTTACATTCTGTCCTCCAAGATTATCAGGATCATTTCCAACTTGAGCAGTGCCAATAATAGACGTAACTTGGTCAGAGGCTACACCAAAATTGGAGGCATAATCTTTAGAACTACCACTACCGCTTGGTGCCAAATCGAATGCTTTAGTGGCGTCACCTACTCCCGACGACTTTGTAACGTAGGCATCACAGTATCTAGATTGACCAGTTGTGTTAATTCCATCTTGTAAATTAAACGGAGTCATTGTACATTTTTGTAATGAACCCATATCTTTTGTAACTTGAGCACCCGGTTGTGTAAATATTGAACTTGGTAAATTTAATGATTTGGTTAATATGTCAGGTTGGTCACAGCTCATTATGAAAATACCACCTGTCTTATTGAGTACAAAACGATTACTACCAACATCCATAGGAACAATACATTGTAATGCGTCACTGTAAATGCTTGAATGCATTGAGTCTATAGAAGCAAGCATCGTGTCAAAATCATAACCAAAATCGAAGTTTGAACTTCCAAATAAATAATTATTAGGTTTATCATCTTTAAATTTAAGAATTGAAGAAGCATCTTCACTTACCCAATACGGAGAAGAATTTTGAAGATGACCATCTCTTGATTGACCAGTTTTTTTCAAATTATCATATGTGTTCAACATCTGAGGTGAAACCAGTTGACCGTTTGGAATAGATTTGTCATCAGGCTGTGAATCAGTTAATCCTCGTGTTAATATACGAGTTAATTCTATAGGTGTTAACGCTGAACCAGATGGTAATTGAACAGTTGATGAAAATAACCATGGCGTTAAACAATTATTTGTTGTGATGTCAATGACTCCATCTACTTTTATAAATTCAAATTTACCTTTCCTTGCATTTATAACACCTTGAGCTGTCAATTTCAATGGTGAATATGTACCACCGTAACTATCATAATAAGCATTTTTTTGACAGAGGAATCCAAAGGGTGGTGCTGTTTTCCATTCATACTTTGTTTTACCATTAAGCTGAAATCCTTGTTTATTCCAAGTAAATAATTGATCTTGAGGAGTTTCAAAATGCATTGCTTTCCACACCTTTTTATCAATTTCAAAATTAAAAGGATGCTCATTACCTGAAGCATCTTTGTATACAAAGTTACCTTCTAGTACACTAGCACCATCCTTTGCACTTTGAATAGCTTTAAAAACGATTTCATCAAATGTCATCATTTCCACAGAATCTAATATTACTTCTGAAAGGTGGGACACAGTCACATGACTTGGTGTATTACTATAACCAATGGTAAAACTTGTAGTATTTGGTACCGTTTTAATTCCATGATTTCCATTAATTGAAGGTTTTCCATCTAATACGGGCACATTAGAAATTGTTACAATATTACCAACTATTAATCCATGGGCGGTTGATGTAGTTATTACACAATCATCAGCTTCTGAAATTGAAGTTATTGTTTTCACTTCTCCAGGTATTGTCCCCCTATCTTTAGAACACAAAACATAATTTTTACCTGTTGGTGTTCCTGTTGTTAACAGTGGAGTATAATCCCTCGACTCGACCGCTGTTTCTATAGTTGTATCTTGGTCCTGTAAATACATACAGTAATTGAATGTTATACTACTTACATTGTCTGGTATCAAAATTTTCCCAGATTCTTTGGCTATGTTATCAATAAATGCTTGTTTCAAATTTATCGAATCATTTTTGTACAGTGTTAAGGGGGGGATCTGACACTCATAATCACCATTTGATATAACATTCGTAAATTGATTTAATTGACGTAATTCAATTAATGATTCCATTCTATAATATAATACTATATATATTTTATTAAAGAATTTTTAATTTAATTTAAGCATATCTCACAATAAACTGTCCGTTTTTTCCAAACACCATTTGTTTGGTCACTTCACCAAACACATTTAGAACTAAAGGTTCACTGTATCTTTTAATTGATGCACTGTCTGTAGGGCACGTTCTCTTATATTCTATCTCAAAGTCTTGAACAACGTTATCAATTCTACATCCAAGGTATGAAGCCATACCTGTCACATTTGCTTCATCATTTGAAATACCGATGAACTGAGCTTTAGCTCCTGGATTATCAACACCAACACTGATTGAGGATTCGTATGGTTGAATATTTAACTTACCCCACGCTTGAGCTGTAATAGCTTGTCTCGTTTCTTCTTCCGTTAAAGGTTCGTCGAAAACAGGTCTACCATTGATTTTGAAATTGATTTGCTCAAGATGTTGTACGGGACTGCGGTAGTATCCTTTACCATAAGCTGTCGAACCATCATTGGCGTGGGCCACATTCTGAAAATTCTTGATTAGAACAAGTCGGTTCAACAGCTTGTTGTCGAATCCTTTTAATTTACGATTCAGAGTTTGTGTTGTTGGAAGACTTGTTTCATGATGCACATCAATAGCATCGTGTTCTATACAGTTCCAGTTAAAATTCTTCATTGCGGCACTTGCTTGCTGTCCTATTTTAGGGTCTGTTATTTCATCGTAGATCAAAGTTGGTTTGCCGACAATATAGTCATTACCACATCCGGTACTTAAATATTTTCGTTTATCTGTTTCCCATTCTATAACTAGTGTAAGATTAGGGAATTTTGTTGTATCAATGATAAAGGTTGGCTCTTGAAGAATTTGTAATAACATTGGTAGTTGTAAGTATCCGGATTGTGCGTTTAATTCTGTTGAACTGCTTACGGATTTGTTTTTCAAAGTGTCATCAGGACCAACTTGTTCCTTACTGTCAATTTGATAACCGATTTGATGCTTTTCTAAAAACCGAAATATATTCTTATTCGAAGAATTACTCATTGTCAATTGTCTGAAAGATTCATAGTGATTAGCATATCTTGATTGATCTATTAGTTGTCTATCAGAATACAAATAAATGTGTTTTATTAAGGATGAAATGCCTGTTTTACTTAATTCGCCAACGGCACCATGGATACCTAAATTTCCAAGCCTTAAATTAGGGAATGCTTGAATACCTGCTGGTAATCGAAAGACAGTGTGATGACTTGGGTTGTGATGCTCAGCTTCTAAATATCGTATGTCTACAAATTGACTATGGAGACTCATTTCTTTTATACTAATTGATAATATTTTAAATAATTAATAATTTTATAATCATTAATTATTTACAATTCTAAAACTTCCAAAAAATATAAATATGCATTATGAACTTCACCAGAAAAAGAAGAGTCACATTGTATATTGATTTGAGTATCAACATTACTTAAGTCAATCATATTCTTAAAGTCAATACCCAATACAAAAGAGTTGTTTGTAGACATACTTTGTCTTGTTAATTGACCACCATCCCCAGATGCACTAAGAACATCTGCACCTTGTTGAATCATCTCTCTAAGATCAGTAATATTGTACGCAACTCGTTCTCCAAGATTACTATTATATAAGAATCTTAAACCATTGATACCATGGATGACCTGCATTTCATTTGAATTTTCTCGAAATGAATTCTCATCTGTTTGAGAAATAAAGCTCATCATAAGACCAGAACACGATTTAGATGGTACAAGGGCTTGAATCATATTGTTTTGACTGTCAACAGATGCTTTAATTGATTTGTATGAAAACGCCATCATTGGTTGTTTAGATGCGGTTGAAATATCAATTGTTTCATATCTAACTGCAACTTTTTTTATCATGTACGACATATCAGTTGTAGAACTGTATCTTCCATACAATGCTTTCTCTACTCGAGCCAAAGTTGTTGATAACCTAATATATCCATCACTGAATGCATAATTACCACCAACACTTCTATTGAATGCTATTTTTGGTTCAATAACGAAGTGTGAATTAAGATTAATACTAGTGCCTGTAGTTTGGGTGCATTTCTGTTGACAGTTGATGAATTCATTACTTCTAAAAGGATAATTACCTTCACACGCATCAACATTATTAAAGAGATCATTTTTAGATTTAGTCATTTTATTTACCATATAACAGTATCTATTGTA
>CAJQPH010000116.1 GCA_905480165.1 uncultured Flavobacteriales bacterium | reverse complement strand
CATTGCGAAAAAAGACAATAAGTAAATGATATGGAATTGGGGGTTTTCGTACCAATGACCTTTTATTTCATTAAAAATCCCGCTCTCTTTGGAAAAGACGAAAAAGCTTAAGGCTAAAAGCGGAATGAAGCCCGTCATGATTGCAATAATTAGATTTCCGAGAAATATTTTTTTCTTAAAGTAGACACTGTAAAACCATAGTGTGTTAATTGCGAACAGGTTAATAAAAACATACCAAAATGTGCTGTATTTACTACTAAGATAAATGGAGATAATCAATGCTGAAAAATTAAAAACCCAATGTAAAATAATGGCCCACCTTCTTTTTACATGCTTGGAAATGATGAGTTTGTGTGGCTTGTTAACGCGGTCAGCTTTTACATCGAAATAGTCATTTATCATGTTACCAGCTCCTGCTATTAAAGAGGTTGATAAAAGAAGCAAAACAAAATCAAATCGGCTTACATGAACTATAGGATTGTTAAAAGCTAAGGTGTAGTAAACGCCAAGCATAGTTGCCAAAATAATGAATATATTTTTAGGTCGAACTAGCCTGAAAATTGGTATTATAAGATTTCCCGCCATACTGTTCTTCTATTTTGTTGGTGTGCAGCTTCTTTCTTTGAAGAATTTATCATAATGCTTATTTTTTCGTCAGAGAATATAGGGTTTGAAGACCCATATCCTTTGAATGTCATTCGAGCGGGTTTAATTCCTTTTTCAATCAAATAGTTAAATACAGATTTAGCACGTTCCTCTGATAAGGTAATGTTCTTATCCTCATCTCCTCTCGAATCCGTATGACCGCCTAACTCGATTTTAATTTCATTGTTTTCAGTTAAATATTGAGCAAAAAGATCAAGTTCAATTTGCGATTCAGGTCTTAATTTAGATCTATTCAAATCAAAAAACACATTTTTGAAAATATTTTCTGTTGTTATTGAGTCATTGCTTGTATTCCCCTGTGCAGGTTTATTCATAGGGATATCAATATGGTAGCTGTTTAAGTCTTTTTCTTCTGATAAATCGAAATTAAGAGAGTAGGGATGGTAACCCTCATAAGTTACAGATATCGCATAATTGCTATTCATGGGTAAAGCAACCATAAAAGTTCCTGTAACCTCGTCAGCCTCAGATACGATGATTCTCTCACCTGTTGATAGATCAAAGAGTTCAAAATTCCCGGGAAGAGGTTTCCCAGTCATCTTATCATAAACGAATCCGTCAAAATACAAAGTTTTGGTAGCTTGAGCTTCCTTTGGCAGCTTAAATGAATAGATGTCTAAATCTCCATATCCGCCTTCACGATTTGAAGCAAAATAGGCGATTTCCCCTTCGGCTGACACCATTAGAGAATTTTCATCAAACTTTGTGTTAATAGGATAACCCAAATTTTCAGGCTTCGACCATTGTCCATTTGGTAGCTTTCGAGTAACGTATAAATCCGAGCCTCCCATACCTGGGTGTCCTTTTGATGCAAAATAAAGCGTTCTTCCGTCAGGGTGAATGTGAACGGACTCCTCAGTATTAGGCGTATTAATATGATCGGGTAGTCGTTGAGGCATTCCCCAAGCACCATCTTTTTGAATATGGGAAACGTAAATATCACTGTTGTTATTCTTACTGCCTTTGATACCCTTAATGAAATAGAGTGTTTTACCATCAGCAGACAATGATGGTTGAGACTCCCAATTTCCACTATTTACGTATCCAGGCAGATTAATTGGACCATACCATGTGTTTCCAATCTTTTTGGCATAAAATAGATCACAGCTTCCTTTACCGCTTCTGTTTTCTCCATAATAAGAACCCGTTTGATCTGCACAGGCAACAAATACCAGATTCCGCCCATCTGCGGAAAGAGTAGGAGCTCCTTCATTATTACTCGTATTAATATTTTTGGGCATAGGAAATGATTTGCCCCATGAACCATTTTCATCTTTGAGAGAAATAAAGAAATCTTCTTGTTGGTAAAAGTCTCTCATTTTGATTGGCAGAAGTCTTGTGAATAAAATGGTGCTTCCATCAACGGTCAGGGCAGGGTAGTATTCCGGAAATGAAGTATTTATTCCAGGCCCAAGATTGATTGGGTTAAAAGGTTTTGGATTCTTAATAGCATGTCTTGCAAATTCAGCACTTCGTTTGATCTTGTAGGTTTCTTTACTCAAAACAGAACTGGCATTCGGGTTTTTCAAGAAAATGTCCGCATATTTTATGCTTTCGTCATAATTTCCAAGAGCCAAGTTGAGATTGGCCAAATAACAATAAGTAGAACCTGACTTGCTATGAAGAGGGTTTATATCTAAAGCCTTTTCGTAATGCTTGATGGCTAACGGATAATTATTTGAGTATTCATGAAACTCACCTGAAAGTAAATGGGCTTCCCAAAAGTTAGGATCTTTTTGTAAAGCCTGTTTCAAAACCTGAATAGCATCTTTATAATTCGGCTCATAGGTGTTTTCGTCAAAGGATTCCCTTGGAATTGTTTTTGCTTTTTCAAAAAGTTTAATGGCTTTTTTGCTTCTCGTTGAATAAGCAAATTGTGCTTTAGCGCAAGAACCCAAAAAACAGGTAAGAAAAAGAAAAAACAAGAACTGAAATTTCATAAGAGAAAGTTAAGGAATATTCATGTATTTGTGGGTTTGTAACGATATTTTCCAGCCTTTGTTACGTTTTACAAAAGTCACAATTTCATCCATTAATTGATCTCTTTTTGACCATTCAGGTTGGATATACAAAAGACAATCCTCATTCACTTTTTTTGCATGGTCCATTGCCCATTCAAAATCCGATTTGTGGTAAATCACCACCTTAAGCTCATTTGCTTTTTCATAAGCTTCTTTAATCGGTTTTTTAAATTTTTTCGGTGAAAAGGTGTACCAATTTAATGCGCCTTTTAGTTGATAACATCCAGAGGTCTCTATCGTAATTGTTTTTCCAATGGATGTCAATTCTTTACAAAGCTCTGTTAAGTCATACATAGCCGGTTCTCCGCCGGTAATGACGACTAAATCAGCAGCACCATGATTAACCCGGTTAATGATATCGCTTACTTTGTGTTTGGGATGCATTTCCACATCCCAACTTTCTTTGACATCACACCAAACGCATCCCACGTCACAGCCGCCAAGACGAATGAAATAAGCAGGAGTTCCTGTGTACTTACCCTCTCCTTGAATGGTAAAAAACTCCTCCATTACTGGTAATTCATCGGACATCTTTTTCAAATTTGGACATAAAGTTAATCAATTGACTTGTTTGAGATAAAGTAAATGGATAATCAATCCTATTTTAATGGAATATTAGATAAAATTTATGGGTTTGAGTATTTAGTTATATTTGTTTAACAAACTTTTTTACTTATGATTAAATTTTACTTCTCTATTTTATCGATATTCTTGACAACAGGAATAATAGCACAGCAAATTGACAATGGAAATATGGAGGATTGGGATGATCTTGGATCATCTTCCGAAGAACCTTCAAATTGGAATAGTTTCATGTCCGCAACAGGTGGACTTGCTTTTTTTGGTTCTCAGCAAGTTGAACAGTCATCTGACGTTTCGTCATCTTCAACAGGAATGTATAGCGCTCGAGTTTTTTCGAAAAGCACCTTGGGGATTATTGCCAATGGGAATTTAACTTTAGGTAGAATTAATATGGGGAGTAGTACACCAAGTAGCCCAGATAATTATAATTTCTCGAGTACTACTGATGGTGATTTCTCACAAGCACTTACCACAATGCCTGATTCATTGGTTTTCTGGGTTAAATACAATGCCAACAGCAATTCTGACTCTGCAAGGGTTCGTGCCGTAATTCATGATGATTATGACTACAGAGACCCTACAGATGCAGGTTCTGAATCACATACTGTTGCTGTTGCGAGCTTAAATTATTTACCAACAAATGGATGGGAAAGAAAAGCAATTCCTTTTCAGTATGTTGGGCCATCTACTACTCCAGCTTTTATATTGATTACGTTTACCACCAATAATATTCCTGGAGGAGGTTCGGCAGGTGATGAGGTGTTTATTGACGATGTTGAGTTGATTTATAATTCATCATCAGAATTAAACGAAATTGAGGTGAAAAAGTGGGTGGCTTATCATCATACATTGGGTCTTCAGCTTTCTCAACAATTTGAGTCGAATGAATTTCTTTGTATAAGCAATTTGATGGGGCAAAAAATTCATTCAGGAACGACTGAAGAACTTATTGGAATCAAACTTAAATCAGGAATGTACATAGTTTCGCATCAAACTGGTTCATCAAAAATAATTTCTGAATAAATAATATGTCCAATTACTTTTCTTGCATCCTATTCCTTTTAATTGGTTTTATTTCTTGGACACAAAACAATTCAAAAATATATGGTAAGGTCACGGATGAGTCGGGAGAGGTATTAACTGGGGCTTCTGTTATATACCGAACCGATGTTTCTTTTGGTTCTATTTCTGATTTTGATGGGAAATTTGAACTGATTGTCCCTGCTGGAAAGTGTAAATTAATTTGCAGATACACTGGGATGAAAACGGATACATTAACTTTCAACCTGCAACCCCAAGAACAAAGAGAGGTAAACTTCACCCTTTTTTCTTATATCAAAGAGTTTAAGGAGGTTGATGTTAAGGTGGGGAAGTTCGATAAACCCATTGAAGAACAGACCGTATCAATGATTGTAATCAAGCCTGAGCTGATTGAAAATAAAAACACCAGAAGCATTGAAACGGCGCTAGATCAAACCCCTGGTTTAAATATATTAGACGGAGAGCCTCAAATAAGAGGAGGTAGTGGTTTTACCTTCGGAGTTGGATCCAAAGTGGCCGTGATCGTTGATGATATGCCCATGCTGTCTGGTGATGCAGGTAGACCAGAATGGGGCTTCATACCTGTTGAGAATATAAGCCAAATAGAAGTTGTAAAGGGAGCAGCATCGGTTCTTTCTGGCAGTTCAGCACTTTCTGGTTCGGTTAATATAAGAACTGCTTACCCTACCTCAAAACCAAAAACCAAAATTAATATATATACAGGAGTTTATTCAAAACCCAATCAAGAAGATGCAACCTGGTGGAATCAATACCCAGGCATTTTTGGAGCCAATTTTTTACATTCTCAAATGTTCGGAAACCTTGATTTGGTCGTTGGAGGGAATATAAATTATGACCATGGTTATATTGGCCCACCAATAACTGATTCAATTGTAGCTACTGTGTTTCCAGATACAATCACCAACTTTAGTGAATCAGATTTGGTTTCTAAAAGAGCGCGAGTGAATTTTAATTTAAGATATCGTTCAAAAAAAATAAAAGGATTGAATTATGGGTTGAATGGAAACTTTATGAAAATGCATACCAACATGCCACTGGCTTGGTTAAATGATTCAACGGGTCTTTATAGGGCCTATCCAGGAGCTATATTTTTGCAGGATCAATTGATTTTCAACTTAGATCCATTTGTCCATTTTTTCTCGGAAACCAACGGGAAGCATTATTTGAGAGGAAGGTTATTGAGTGTTGATAACAAGATGAGTGCCAACCAATCCAATAATGCCACTACGTATTATGGCGATTATATGTTTAAAAAGAAATATAAAGAATTCAACAACCTAGAGTTTGTTGGAGGATTGACGTCAACGTATACCAATTCATTTTCAAATATTTATATAGGTTCGGGTACGCCAAATAATCGCATATGGAACGTGTCAGCATACACCCAGCTAGAAACAAAACTTAAAAATATTCTAACATTATCTGCTGGAGGCCGATTAGAGTATTTCCAACTTAATGATACCATAACTGCTCTAAAACCTATTTTTCGAGCAGGATCAAGTCTTAAGATTTATCAAGAGACCTACCTGAGAGCATCTTATGGTCAAGGGTATCGATTCCCCACGATTACAGAACGATTTATACGAACAGGTGTAGGTAATTTCGGAGTCTTTCCAAATCCAAATTTACTTCCAGAGAGCAGCTGGAATGCGGAGGTAGGAATTAAGCAAGGTTTAAAATTTGGAGGTTTGTATGGGTATATAGATGTTGCTGGATTTTGGCAGGAATATCAAAATACGATTGAATACATGTTTGGTATATGGAATGAACTGACATCTGTGGAGTCTATGGGTTCTAGTGCTGGTTTTATGTTTCTAAATACCGGAGATTCAAGAGTTGTTGGAATTGATGCCTCTTTTACGGGTTTTGCAGAATTTAAAAATGATAGTAAAATGATGTTCTTGATGGGGTATAATTATATTGTTCCAAAGACATTGACACCTGATTATGTATATGCAATTGATTCGAATCAGAGACAATTCAGTTATAATTCAACTTCATTGGATGGGTCTCAAGGAATTCTTAAGTATCGATTTTTACATAATGTTAAGTTGGATTGTGAATATACCTGGAAAGACAAGCTTTCTGTGGGTGCTAGTGCCAAATATTTTTCAAAAATCGTTAATATGGATGCCATTATAAAAGATTTTGAGGAATTTACGACAGACGTTGAGGTTTTACAAGATCTGCAATACATGAATTTCTATAATTCTCACCGTTTTGGCAATTGGATTTTTGATGCGCGTGTATCGTTTAATTTTAATGAATCACACAAGCTTGCTCTAATAGGAAGCAATATACTCAATCGTTCTTACTCCTTAAGACCTCTTAAGATTGAACCGCCAAGAACGATTAGCGTACAATACACCTATAAATTAGAGGGCAAATCAAAGTGATTTTATTCGCTTAGCATGTTTTTAAGCAAGTTAAGTGCACAAAGGCTAGTCATGTGAATGTTACGCTCTCTGTGCTGACTAAATTGAAATTTATGGGCAACGATTTGGTCACAAGTCGCTATGGCTATCCAAACCATTCCAACAGGTTTCTCCTCACTGCCTCCAGTTGGACCAGCAACGCCTGTAGTAGAGATACAAACATCTACACCAAGCTTTAATCGTCCTCCCTCAGCCATTTCTTTAGCAACCTGCTCACTAACAGCACCATATTGTTCAATACTCTCCTTAGAAACGTTTGCTAATTTTTGTTTTAGTGCATTAGAATAAGTCAAAAAAGACCCCATAAAATATGTAGAAGCCCCTGAGACTTCAGTAATATAACTTGCGAGTTTTCCACAAGTGCAACTTTCAACGGTTCCAATACTGAGATTTTTAGATTTTAATACCTCTCCAACAATAGAAGGTAAAGTATCCGAATCATATCCAAATAGGTTTTTGGGTATGAGTTTTTCGAGTTCAATAAATAGTTCGTCTATTGTTTTTGCATCTCGATCTCCATTCGTTGATGTTATTCTCAGCTTCACCATACCGGGAGATGGTAAATAGGCCAATGACAGCCCTCTACTGTAAACCTTTTCCTCCCAGTCTTTGATAATCTCAGCTAAAAACGATTCTCCTTTCCCCTGAGTCATTGCTGTTTTATAATACATTGATTTCAGTTCAAACAAAGATTGTAGTTTGGGAATCGCCTCTTCTGTCATAATCCCCTTCATTTCATAAGGAACACCAGGTAAGCTGATGTAAATGGTATTATCACGCTCGAACCACATTCCAGCAGCAGTTCCATAGTTGTTCTCAAGAATTTGACAAGATTTTGGCAATTCTGCTTGTAAATTGTTGGATTCCAGCATTGGACGGTTTCTTAAAGCAAAAAATGCTTTAATCTTTTCTAATGTTGGCCCATGCATTTCTAATGAAGTATTAAAAAATTCACATAAAGTATGTTTTGTGATGTCATCTTTTGTAGGTCCAAGACCGCCTGTAATAACAACACAATCCGTTTTTTCTTTAATATCATTTAAACTATCAAGAATCTCATTTTTATGGTCAGCTATGGAAACACTTTTTACGATGTTGGCACCAATATTAGACAACTTTTTCCCAATCCAAGAAGCATTTGTATTGATGGTTTGACCAATTAATAACTCGTCTCCAATAGAAATAATTTCTACATTCATTTTTTCTTGAATTTTGCAATGGATTCTATGTGTCCTGTATGGGGGAATTGGTCGACTAAACTATAATTCTGAAGTTCAAACCCGGCATCCTCAAGAGTAGACGCATCTCGCGCTTGGGTTGAGGGATTACATGAAATATAAACCAAGTTAATTGCGCCTAATTCAATGATTTTTTTAAGTGTTTTTGGGGCAATGCCGGCTCTCGGTGGATCCAAAATAATGGTGTCTATTTTACCGATATATTCAGGATGAGACTTTAGAAATTTCCCAACGTCGGAGGCGTAAAAACTAAGATTGTTAAGACCATTAGCACTTGCATTTTTTTTAGCATCTTCGATGGCCTGTTCCACAATATCTACACCGATTATTTTTACCTGGTTATTTCTTTTTGAAAGGAGTTGTCCAATTGTGCCAGTGCCACAAAACAAATCCATGACCACCTTGTCTTCCTTGATTTCTTCCTCGAAAACATAATCTAGGGCCTTAGTATAAAGGAGTTCTGCACATTTCGGGTTGGTTTGAAAAAAACTTTCCATACTTATTTGAAATTTCAACCCAAGTAACATTTCTTGAATTATGTCATTTCCAAATACCAGTTCACTATTTCCATTTTCAATTTTTGCCCGGTCAGCAACATTGTCATTAATGGTATGTAAAAAACCTGCGATTCTAGTACCAAAAAGTTCTTTGATAAAGTCTCCAAAACCTTTTAAATCAAATTTATTTAAATCAACAGATGAGGTTACCAAATTAATTAATAATTGATCGCTGTCAAATGATTTGCGCACAACGATATGTCTAAAAAAACCTGTTTTTTGTGGTGGATGCCAAGCTTTAAGGCCGGTGTCCTTAAGAAATATTCTGATTTTTTTGAGTTTTCTTTCCCATTCTTCGTCAAATAATCCAGATGGTTTATTAAGACTTTCTACTTTCCACCAGGTACCCCTTCTTTTGAATCCAAGTGCAAAAGCGTCATCTAATTCCGTATTCGTATCTAAGCAATGTTCGATACAAGAAAAGCTGTACTCCATTTTATTACGATAGAAGAAATGACTTGGTGCTGATATAAATTCATCAAATTTGTCGTCAATATTTTCGATGCCTGAAAGTCTTGAAAATGTATCTAGGGTTGAGGATTTCTTTACTCGTTCTTGTTCTTTTACAGGAATATAAATGTAAGGAGCTCCTGATATTTCTTGGTATTCGTTTACTTCTTCTATCGGGGATCTTGTAATAATTTCTAGAAGCTTTGCTTCGGCATACCTCTTTTTTTTCGCCGATATAATGGCTTTTACCTTTTGTCCCGGAAATGTATTAGGTATAAATACAATTGTCCGATTTTCGTCATTATTTATTTTTGAAACACCCTTACCTCCAAAAGCATATTCCGAAATCTCGAATTCTAATTTTTCTCCTCTTTTAAACATGATTAAATCATACCTCTTAAAATTCCTTTTTCCGCAGAGGAAATAAACTGAAGTATTTCATCTCGGATTTCACTTGGTTCTAATTGTTCATGTATGGCTTTTATTCCTTTTGAAACATTACTGTTTTGAATAAATAAAATTCGATAAAAATCTTCGATTTCTCTTATTGTTTTGTCCGAGAAACCTCGTCTTCGAAGTCCTACAGAATTGACACCAGCAAAAGTAAGAGGCTCCCTTGCAGCCTTAATATAAGGGGGAATATTCTTTCGGATTAAGGAAGCTCCTCCAATGAAGGTGTGCTTACCGATATGTGTAAATTGTTGTGCAGCTACCTTTCCTTCCAAAATCGCATAATCATCAATTTGCACATGTCCCGATAGCCCAGTGTAGCTCGCTAAAATAACATGGTTACCAATTTGGCAATCATGAGCTACATGAACATAGGTCATTAAAAGACAGTGATGTCCTATTCTTGTCGCCTTTTTATCATTGGTACCTCTGTGAATTGTTACACACTCTCTAATCACAGTGTAATCACCTACTTCAACAAGTGTATACTCTCCTTCAAATTTGAGGTCCTGTGGGATTACTCCGATTACAGCCCCTGGAAATATTTCACAATATTTACCTATTCTTGTTCCGGGATAAAGAACAGCATTTGAATGAATTTTGCTTCCTTCACCGATAATCACATCCTCATGAATATGTGCAAAGGGCTCGATAACGACATCCTTTTCAAGGGTTGATTTTGGATGAACAGATGCTAAAGGACTAATGTTCATTACACTCTGTCTTTTACAATTTGTGCCAACATTTCTGACTCAGCTACCTCTTTCCCATTCACGTATGCTTTTCCGGACATTTCAACCAATCCTCTTCGTATTGGAGACATCAGGGTCAGTTCGAACACAACAGAATCTCCTGGAACAACTTTTTGTTTGAATTTCACATTGTTGATCTTCATGAAATAGGTGGAGTAGAGGTGAGGTTCTTCAACCTTGCTTAAGGCAAAAATTCCTCCAACCTGTGCCATTGCCTCAATTTGAAGGACGCCAGGGAAAACAGGGTTTCCTGGGAAATGACCCGTAAAAATCGGCTCATTCATAGTGATGTTTTTAACCCCCCAAATGGAATCATCTGTAATTTCCATAATCTTATCAACCATTAGGAATGGAAACCTATGCGGTAACATTTTTTCAATGTCATTGATATCATACAAAGGTTCTTTCGTTAAATCAAAATTCTTCCCGTTGGCTTGCTGCTTTTTAATTTGGGCTTTGAGCACTTTAGCAAATTCGACATTTCCATAATGTCCTGGACGAGCTGCAAGAATGTGGGCTTTTATGGGTCTACCTACAAGAGCTAGGTCGCCAACTATATCTAAAAGCTTATGACGGGCTGGTTCATTTTCAAATTGAAGCTTTGTACTATTTAGAACACCAATTCCTTCCACACTGATTTTTAAATCTTCTTTACCAAGAAGTTTTGCAAGTTTGCTTAGTTCTTCTTGAGAAACTTGTGGTCTTTCTACCATCACAATGGCATTGTCGAGATCACCACCTTTGATCAAATTATTCTTCGCAAGAAACTCTAGTTCTTTTAAGAATACAAAAGTTCTACACTTTGAAATTTCGGACTTAAATTGTCCTATGTTGTACATGCTCGCATGTTGAGTTCCTAGGGCGGGTGACTGGTAGTCAACCATCACAGTAAGTCTATAATTTACATCCGGAATGGCTAAAAACTCAATGCCTTTTTCTTCATCTTCCCATGGAATATTTTCAGAAAGTTCAAAATAGATTCTCTCAGCTTTTTGATCTTCGTAACCAATTTCTTCAATTGCTTCAACAAATTTAAGTGAGCTGCCATCCATAATAGGAATTTCGGGGCCATCTACGGTAATTAAAGCATTGTCGACTTGACAACCATACAGCGCTGCCAATACATGCTCTGTAGTATGTACTTTAGCATTATTTTGCTCCAGAGTTGTTCCTCGTTCAGTTGATACAACATAATCAACATCGGCTTTAATGATTGGTTTTCCATCAAGATCAATTCTTTGGAACTTATATCCGTGATGATCTGCTGCTGGGTGGATTTCTAAATTTACTTCAAGACCTGTATGAAGGCCGATTCCATTCACTTTAACAATACCTTTTAAGGTTCTTTGTTTTTCTGACATGGTATTTATTTTGTTAAGGATTCAATTTTCTGTTCTAATTCTTGTACTTTTTTTAGCAAATAAGGTAGTTTTCTGAAGCCAAAATAAGATTTTTTAAAGTCATCTATGGGAATGCCTGGTGTCCCCATTAATGTTTGTGCTTTTTTAACAGTAGAGGGGATGCCTGATTGGGCAACAATCTTTGTTTGATCAGCAATTTTGAGATGGCCACTGATTCCAGCTTGGCCACCGATTAATACATTTTTACCAATCTTACTTGATCCTGCAATACCAACTTGTGCAGCCATTGCTGAATTTTCATCTACGTCAACATTATGCGCAATTTGGCAGAGGTTATCAATTTTTACACCCTTTCTAATAAATGTTGAACCCATGGTTGCACGGTCAATAGAAACGTTGGAACCAATTTCAACGTTGTCCTCTATTTGAACATTTCCAATTTGAGGTATTTTTTGAAACTCGCCTTTTTCGTTGGGTGCAAATCCAAATCCATCAGACCCAATAACAGTACCTGAATGAATGATACAATTAGCACCAATTTTGCAATCGTGGTAGACGGTTACGTTGGGATATATTTTAGTTCCGGATTTAATCGTTACGTTTTCCCCTATATACGCATTTGGATACAAGGTAACGTTGTCCTCTAGAGTTACATTCTTTGCGATATAACAAAATGCACCAATATGGCAGTTTTTGCCAATGGTAGCTTCTTTTGATATGAAAGACGGATCTTCTATACCACTTTCTTTTTGGTATAATTGATTGTACATCTCTAAAAGCTTGGCAAAGCATGCATAAGCATCATCAACTTTCACTAGAGTTAGAGTCTTTGGCAATTCTTTTTGCTGTTCGAACGTTTTATTTACGATACAAATGCTTGATTCAGTCTTGTAAATGTATTCTTCGTATTTGGGATTTGATAGGAATGATAGTGTTCCTGTTTTACCTTCTTCTATTTTACTTAAGTCATTTACGACTACGTTAGGATTTCCCTGAATGTCTCCATTAAGGATACCGGCTATTTGTTCAGCTGAAAACTCCATTGTTCAAAAATATAAAAAGTGACTTTGCAAATAACATTATACTGCAAAAAAATCTCATTTCAATATGTGATATACCATTTACCTAACAAAATCAATCACAGTCCTCTCCCTCATATTCGAAAGAAAAAATCCTGGCTTTCTCCTTGTAAAAGGAAGCTCTAAAACCAAAAGGAACACCATTATTGTCATTTAAAATAATCCTGTGCTCAGGTTTAGGTTGAAGTTTCAATCTTGAATTTTGAAGATCGATACGCCCCGAAGAAAGAAATTTTGTCATTAAAGTACTATCCTCTTCAATACCTAACGCTTTTCTTTTGCAAATAGTATATTCGGTTGTATCAGAATAAAAAAAGTTTTTCCCACTTGGAACAACTACAGGTACACCAAGTCCTTTTTTTGTAGGTTTTACGGAACTTGAATTAAAGCTGTTAGGAACCAATTCACAAACAAATGCCCCGTCATATAAAATTACTTGAGCAACGAAGTTTTCAATTTTACTTGTTGGACCTTCAAGATGATAAATTCTTGGATTGGTATTTTTTACACTTTTTGAGAAGTCCACATCGGCAGATTCAATGTATTTTTTTAATTCAGATTTATCGATTTTTAGATTTTCTAAAACACCTAGGTTTTTTTCTGAAACAAAAATGATTTTTTGTGCGAGTAGTGTTTTTATTCTATTCTCTGGAAGCCATGAACAACCTCGATTATTGAAGAAAAAGAACACAAAGAGGAGGCCCATGCCGAAACCCAATCCATAATAAAGCAGTCTTCTTTTTAATGTATTCATCTTTTACGATATATAAAGTGTCAGACCAACTACTATAAGTCTCAAATCTTCAATGAAGAAAAAAAGGATCTAGAAAATAAGCAGAGCCGTATTTATTTATAAAAGAGCTTCTAATTTTGAATCTAAAGTTGCTTTTGGTACTGCTCCAACAGATTTATCTACCACTTCACCATTTTTAATAAACAGAACAGTGGGTATACTTCTTACACCAAATTGAGCAGAAACATTTGCATTTTGGTCTACGTTTACTTTACCTATAAGCGCCTTTCCTTCATAGTCTTTAGACATTTCGTCAATAAGTGGTCCAATCATTTTACAAGGTCCGCACCATTCTGCCCAAAAGTCTACTACAACTGGTTTATCTGATTTGAGTACTAATTCGTCAAAGTTTGAATCTGTAATTTCTAAAGCCATAATCTTAATTTGTATAATTAAAGTTAGAACAAAATTAATTTAATTATTTAATGTTCAACCAATATTTATTATTCATTGTTTTATTCAAAGCTCTTTTTTAAGGTATGTGGCAGTATGAGATACTTTACGTGTGTCATTCACCAACTCTTTGACAGTGCCTTTGAATACTATTTCTCCACCATTTTCTCCACCTTCTGGACCCATATCAATAATATGGTCCGCAATTTTAATAATATCCAAGTTGTGTTCAATAACGAGGACCGTATTTCCTTCTTCAACTAATTTATTTAGTACCGATAGCAATTGGTTAATATCCTCGAAGTGAAGACCTGTTGAGGGTTCGTCTAATATATATAGTGTTTTACCAGTCGACTTTTTTGACAGTTCACTTGCCAATTTTATACGCTGAGCTTCACCACCAGATAAGGTTGTTGAGGACTGTCCGAGAGTTACATATCCCAATCCAACGTCCATTAAGCTGCTGATTTTACGCTTAATCCTAGGTTGATTTTCGAAAAACACAAGTGCATCAGAAATAGACATATTCAGTATATCTGAAATGGAGTTTCCTTTAAATTTAACTTGAAGGGTTTCATAATTGTATCGTTTTCCTTGGCAGGATTCACATTCTACATAAACATCCGGTAGAAAATTCATTTCAATTAATTTCATTCCACCGCCATTACATGTTTCGCATTTGCCACCGGAAACGTTGAACGAGAACCTTCCAGGTTTATAACCGCGAATTTGAGCCTCTGGAAGTGATGCATATAACTGTCTTATTTCGTCGAATACTTTTGTGTATGTCGCCGGATTAGAGCGTGGCGTACGACCAATTGGTTTTTGATCGATTTCAACAATTTTATCTATGTTCTCAAAGCCTTTTATATTGGAGTAGGGAAGAGGAGTTGTATGGCTTTTGTATATTTTTTCAAATAGAATAGGGACCAAGGTCTGATTAATTAAGCTTGATTTACCACTCCCACTTACTCCGGAAATACAAGTAAAAGTTCCAAGAGGTATTTTTAAATTTATGTTTTTTAAATTGTGACCGCTTGCACCAGAAAGTGTAATGAATTTCCCATTTCCTTTTCTAATTTTCTTAGGAATATCAATGTTTAACTTTCTACTTAGGTATTGTCCTGTTAGCGTATCGGATTTACATAATTCCTGAAATGTACCTTTTGACACTATCTTTCCCCCATACAGGCCTGCTTTGGGACCTATATCGATTATGAGGTCAGCAGCTTCCATAATTTCTCTGTCATGTTCAACGACGATGATGGAATTTCCATTTTCTTGAAGGTTCTTCAGCGATTTTATCAACTTGTTGTTATCTCTTTGATGCAAACCAATGGAGGGTTCATCCAAGATATATAATACATTTATTAATTCTGTGCCGATTTGGTTGGCAAGTCTTATTCGCTGTGCCTCTCCTCCAGAAAGTGATTTAGAAGGTCGGCTTAAGCTTAAATAATCAAGTCCAACATCAAGAATAAATTGAAGCCTAGTTTTGATTTCTTTTATTATTTCAGACCCGATTTTTATTTGATTTGTATTTAATTCGCCATCTATTTGATTGGTCCATTCTTGTAATTCAATCATGCTCATTTCTGATACTTCCGCGATGTTTTTATTTCCAATTCTGAAATGCTCTGCACTCTCATTGAGTCTTGTGCCTTTGCATGAAATGCAAGTGATAATGGTTGTATAATTATCAGCCCATCGTTGCATTCTTTTGCTTTTGTCTGTAGACTGTCTCTTTAAAAATGGAAGTACACCTTCAAAGGAGTTGATGTTCTCATCTATTAAGTGACTCGTTCCATTGAGTATATGAGTAAGGGTATCTTGACCTATGTTTTTAATGGGTGTATCAATGGTTTTATTTCCTTTTTTTAGCAGGATGGTAATTTCTTTAAAAATCCAATTGTTCCGAAATTCGCCTAAAGGTTTTATTCCACCTGATTTTATTGAGAGTTCTTGATTGGGAATAACTTTATCAAACTCGATTTCTTTGGTAATACCCAACCCATTACAGTTGGGACATGCTCCATAAGGAGAGTTAAATGAAAATAGATTTGGTTCTGGATCAGGATAACTCACCCCTGTGCTTGGGCAAACCAAATTCCGACTGTAGCTTTTAATTTCTTCTTTATCATAATTGTATACCATGATGATATCAGCTCCAATATTAAAGCTTGAAGAAATCGCATCTAAAATCCTTTTATTATCAACATCTTGAACGGAAAAGCGGTCAATGACTATTTCAATATCATGAATTTTGTATCGGTCTAAACGCATTCCTGGAACGATATCTTGGATGACACCATCAATTCTTACTTTCGTATAGCCAGATTTTTGTATCTGAACAAAAAGCTCTTTGTAATGTCCTTTTCGTCCTCTTATTTTTGAACTGAGAACAGCAATCTTGTTTTTTGAATATTTATCTTGTATCAACTTACTTAGTTCGTCATCTGAGTACTTGATCATCACTTCACCTGTATTCTTGGAATACGCGGTAGAAACCTTTGCAAACAAAAGTCTGTAGAAGTCATATAGTTCTGTAATTGTTCCTACTGTTGATCGTGGTGATTTGGAAACAGTTTTTTGCTCTATTGAAATAACTGGTGATAATCCTTTTATTTGATCTACATCAGGCCTCTCTAATCCTCCTATAAATTGTCTTGCATAAGAAGAGAATGTTTCAATATATCTTCTTTGTCCTTCTGCAAAAATGGTGTCAAAAGCGAGTGATGACTTCCCACTCCCACTAAGTCCCGTAAAAACAATAAATGAATTTCTAGGAAGATCTAGATCAATATTCTTTAAATTGTGTTCCCTCGCGCCTAGAATTTGTATACTGGAATCCTTTGTTTTCATTTATTTAAAGGTATTAAAAGGAATCATTTAATATGAACAGAAATACTATTTAAAGTGTTTAGAAGATAAACGAATAGAATCTAATTTTCTTTTTTTTGCGGATACTTGATCGTGTTTCGATAGAGTAATAAAAACACAGCCGAAAAGTAAAGAAGAAAAATCAAGGTGAAATGAATTTTTTCGTGAATTACTAAATAAATTATCGAAACCGAAAGTATAAAGGAAATAAATCCAATAACACTAAATATCATCCATACTTCTTTGTCTTTATACCCTGCATATACCAAGTGATGAGTGGTGTGATCTTTGCCCCCCACCATTGGTGATTTACCTTCTAATAGTCTGTTTATTAACACAGTTAGCGTGTCTGCCGCAGCAGGTGTAAGTGCGGTTAATGTAACAATGAGACTCACCCATGAACTGTTTTCAGTTACGCTACCTAAGTTCCATAAAAATTTAATGGAGAAAAAAGCCACGAATAAGCCTATAAATTGACTCCCAGCATCTCCCATAAACATTTTTGATGGATTAATATTGTATTTTAAAAAACCAAGGATTGATCCAATTACAGCAATCAAAATATACATCCA
>CAJQPH010000115.1 GCA_905480165.1 uncultured Flavobacteriales bacterium | reverse complement strand
CAAGACAAGGCGCTTTCGTAGTAATAATTAGGATTGCTCGGGCGTTTAGAAATGATTTCCTCGAACAAAATAGCAGACTTTTCATGTTCTCCAGTTTCTCGGTACATGTATCCCAACTCAACTTGATAATACAAATTTGATTTATCATACGTTGCTGCTTGTATCGTATGATACTTTGCTTGATCTAAATTCCCGTTAATCAATGATATTTGAGCAATTGCAAAGTGACTTGCGTCATCTTCAGGTTTTTCTTTTAGACATTTTTTAAATCGCGCAACCGCTTCTTCATAGTTACCCAACAATTTTAACCTGACTCCTTCATGAAAAGCACTTATATAAGTTTCACTTTTAATAGGGTTGGTCGATTCTACACTCGTTCTACACGAAAAAAACAAAACTAAAAGAAGAAACAATAAGCTAATTCGCATCGCCCATTTCTGTGTAATCGCCAATGCTTAAATCTCGAACTGTTCCATTTACTTTTGATTGAGCACCAACCATTGAGTCTTTAAAAATCATATTCGAAACCTTTGTGTTTTGTTGAATAATTGAATTTGATACTCTCGAATCTGTTATTTCCGATTTTGCACCAATAGAAACATGAGGGCCTATAACCGATCTTGTTATTTTTGCTCCTTTTCCAATAAAACATGGCTCTATTATAACGGATTCTGTTATCTCTGATTCGGAACTTATTAAACGGGGTCCCTTTTCTTTCTCGAAATTTAAAACCGACTGATTTGTTTCAACTGTCGCTTTTTTATTACCGCAATCTAACCAATGTGTTACTTTTCCAGGTATAAATGATGTTCCTTTTTCAGTAAGCCGTCTCAAAGCGTCGGGCAATTGATACTCTCCCCCTTTTCTTAAATCATTATCAATTAAATAATCCAACTCTTTTTTTAACGATTCACCAGATTTAAAATAGTAAATCCCTATCATCGCTAAATCAGAAACATACTCTTTAGGCTTCTCAACAAAGTCAGTAATGACGTCTTCTTGGTTCATTTTAACGACACCAAAAGCACTCGGATCATCAATTTGTTTAACCCATATTATTCCTTCTTGTTTATCAGATATTTTAAACTCTGCCTTAAATAAGGTATCTGCAAAAGCTACAATTACAGGGCCTGATAGTTTTTCTGATGCACATAGCACGGCATGAGCCGTTCCAAGGGGTTCTTTTTGATAAAAAATGGACCCTTTTGCTCCTAGTTTTTCTGCCACTCTTAAAAGCTCTGCCTCTGCCTCTTCACCAAAGTCTCCAATAATAAAGGAAATTTCTTCAATTTTATCATCACACATTTCTGCAATATCCTCTACCAAACGATGAACGATTGGTTTCCCAGCAACATGAACTAGCGGTTTCGGAACAGTCAAAGTATGGGGTCTTAACCTGCTTCCTCTTCCTGCCATTGGCACAATTATCTTCATATTTTCTTTATTTTATTCCTGTACTACCAAACCCTCCTTCGCCCCGATCAGTCTTATTTACGACTTCTACCTTTTCGAGGAGAACCTTTTCTACTTTTGCAAATACCAGTTGTGCTATTCTATCACCACTTTCTATTACAACCTTGTCGTCAGATAGGTTCATTAATATTATTCCTAGCTCTCCCCTGTAGTCTGAGTCAATCGTTCCTGGACTATTTAATACCGTGATGCCCTTTTTGAGAGCAAGTCCGCTCCTTGGCCTTACTTGGCACTCTAACGCTTCACTCATTTCTAAAAACAAACCTGTTTTAATCAATGCTCTACTTAAAGGGGCAATCTCGACAGATTCTACAACAAAAGCACGAACATCCATACCAGAGGATCCCGAGGTTTTGTATTCCGGATTCGGATTGTTTGATGTATTTATAATTTTAACCATATTCTCCATTACATCAAATTTACACATATTGGATGTCCTTCTTCCCAATAGATTGATTAGAAATTAACAAAGGAATTAACAATTCTAAATTTAGTGTTGGTTATTTGCTAAAAATCTTATTTTTGTTATATGACGCCAAAAGGAAAAATGATAATTATTGGGGGGGGGGTCGATAAGGGAAGTTTCACCGAACAGGAATTCACAGATCAAGTCGAAAATAATCTAAACTTTTTTGAAAAGGGTATCTTAAGACGTTTACTAGACGAATCGTCAGACGGCTTGAATTCTCGAATTGAAGTTGTACCTACCGCTTCTAAAATACCCAA
Source organism: uncultured Flavobacteriales bacterium (assembly GCA_905480165.1). Lineage (GTDB taxonomy): Bacteria > Bacteroidota > Bacteroidia > Flavobacteriales_D > Crocinitomicaceae > UBA952. The sequence goes on along the minus strand of CAJQPH010000115.1, from coordinate 580 downwards.
AATCGTTGGAGATGAATACGCTAAAGCTTTCCACTTTTTAGGAGCAGAAAACGTTGGTGTTTTGAATATTACCAATCGAAAAGAATGTGAAAACTCAGGAGTTATTGACCGAATCAAAAAAGCGAACATTGTTTTTTTTACTGGAGGTGACCAGCTTCGATTAACCTCCATTATAGGAGGAACAGCCCTACATGATACGCTTCTTGATAAGTATTTAAATGAATCTTTTTTGTATGCCGGGACATCAGCTGGAGCGGCATGTGTCTCAAACCAAATGATCTATCAAGGGTCAAGCTCTGAAGCCTTACACAAAGGAGAGATAAAGATAACAAGTGGTTTGGGTTTTATTGACGACGTTACAATAGATACCCATTTTGTTAAACGAGGTCGCATTGGAAGGCTGTTTCAAGCAATTGTATCAAACCCAAAAACTTTAGGACTTGGTTTAGGAGAAGATACCGGCTTGTTAATAAAAAACGGGCATACTATGGAGGCCATTGGTTCGGGTTTGGTTATTCTCGTTGATGGTCGAAAAATAACCGATACAAATATTACAGATGTTTCTTTGGGAGACCCTATT
>CAJQPH010000114.1 GCA_905480165.1 uncultured Flavobacteriales bacterium | reverse complement strand
GCACAAGCTATTGTAAAAGTATCAAAAGAAGAGACCATTCAGGCGATAGAGCAAGACACAGTGCCAAAAGGAAATGTTTTTGCCATGAGTAAAGCCGCAGGCCTTTTGGGTATTAAAAAAACACCAGACCTTTTGCCAGATTGCCACCCTTTACCCATTGAATTTGCGGGTATCGAATATGAAATTGACGGATTAGAGATACGTATCATATTTACTGTAAAAACTATTTACAAAACAGGTGTAGAGGTTGAGGCCATGCATGGAGCGAGTGTGGTTGCATTAAACATGTACGATATGCTTAAACCTATTGATAAAGGGATTGAAATTCATCAAATCAAACTCTTAAAAAAGAGAGGTGGAAAATCGGATTATACCGATCGCTTTCACAAGAATTTAGAAGCGGCAGTGGTGGTTTGTTCGGATACAATTTCAAAGGGTCAAAAGGAGGATAAAGCAGGCAAGGCCATTATAAATAAGTTAGAGTCATATCATGTTGGTATTAATGATTACTGTATCATTCCAGATGAAATTAAAAGTATTCAGGAAAAAGTCATTTCTTACGCTGAATCGGATGTTGATTTGGTGATTTTTAGTGGAGGAACAGGTTTGTCAAAAAGAGATGTGACACCAGAAGCATTGGAAAACTTAATTGAGCGTAGAATTCCTGGAATAGAGGAAGCGATTCGAGCCTATGGTCAGCAAAGAACGCCTTATTCAATGCTTTCCAGAAGTGTTGTTGGAACAATCGGAAACACCTTGGTATTGGCTCTACCAGGCTCTACAAATGGAGCAAAGGAATCTATGGATGCCGTTTTCCCTGCGGTATTGCATGTATTTGGAATTTTAAAAGGGGCAAGACACGATTAATGAAAGAGACATCGAACATATTAACAGATTCCTTCAAAAGAAAGCATACCTACTTACGCATTTCACTTATTGAACGTTGTAATTTGAAATGCACGTATTGTATGCCTGAAGATGGCATTCCATTGAGCCCTAGAAATCATTTAATGAGCTATGAAGAAATCTATACCATAGCCAAAACCTTTGTTAAGCATGGAGTAACAAAGATAAGACTTACGGGGGGGGAGCCCCTTATTCGAAAAGACATTCACGTGATTTTGAAAAAATTATCAAGTCTTGGTGTTGAGCTTTCAATCACTACAAATGCAGTACTTGTACATAAATATATAGATGCTTTAAAAGAGTCTGGCATCAAAAGCATAAATGTTAGTCTTGATACTTTAAATCAAGAAAAGTTCAGTCAAATCACACGTCGAAATGAGTTCGAAAGGGTATATCAAAACATTCTCTTATTAATTCGAGAGGGGTTTCAGGTGAAAATTAATTCGGTCCTTATAAAAGATTTTAACGAAGATGAAATCATAGATTTTATTGAGCTCACCAAGAAATACCCTGTCACAATACGATTTATTGAATTTATGCCATTCAATGGAAATAAATGGGATCTAAGTAAGCTCGTCTCATATGCCCAAATAATGGATATAGTTCATGCACATTATTCAAAAGCGAGTATCAAACGAATTCAAGATGCGCCCAATGATACCTCAAAAAACTACAAGGTTATGGGACACCAAGGAAGCTTCTCCGTGATTAGCTCTGTTACCAATCCATTTTGCGACAGCTGCAATAGAATACGATTAACAGCCAACGGCAGATTGAAAAATTGTTTGTTTTCAGATGGAGAAGAAGATTTATTGACCCCATTGCGAAATGGTAAAGAAATTGAGCCAATTATATATAGGCTCATTCAGGGTAAAAAGAAAATCCGAAACGGAATGGAAACAATAGAATCATTTCAAGAGCCTAAATCACATAACCAAAACCGAAGCATGATCGCAATAGGAGGGTAAGCTTTATTGATTAGGGTGTTTTTCTAGAGTGACTTTGATAAATTTGGAAGTAGGTGTGTTGCTTTTATCTGCAACACTTCCTATTGGAACCAAAACATTGGTTTCTGGAAAATAGGTCGCACAACACTTTCGTGGAATCGGGTATTGAACCACTTTGAATTTTTCTGCAATTCTCTCCTCTCCATTAAAATGACTTTTTATATTTACCACTTCAAGGTTTATAAATCCATAATCCTTCATATCCTCTTCATTCATAAAAATCACCCTTCGCTCATTATAAACCCCTCGATATCGATCATTAAGACCATAAATGGTTGTATTGTATTGGTCGTGAGTTCGAACGGTCATCATAATCAATTGCTTTTCAGATAACTCTAATGGTTCGACGATATGGGATGTGAAATTGGCTTTTCCAGTTGCTGTTTTTGTGAAGTCACCACTTCTTGCATTATTGGGTAAATAAAACCCAGCAGGATTTTCTACTTTTTTGTTATATGATGTGAAACCCGGTATAACTGCTTCAATTTTATCTCTAATCAAGGAATAATCATCTTTAAATCCAAGCCAATCAATAGGATCATTTTTAAACAAAACGTTTGCTAGCCTGCAAATCAATTCTGGCTCACTAATAATATGCTTTGATGAAGGGGGCATATTTCCTTTTGAGGAATGTACAACACCCATACTGTTTTCAACGGTAACAAATTGATGTCCGGATTTTTGAACATCCTCTTCCGATCTCCCTAAAACAGGTAAGATTAATGCCTTTTCCCCATGAATTAAATGACTTCTATTGGGTTTGGTAGAAACGTGAACAGTAAGTTTACATTTCTTTAGTGCCTCTGCGGTAAAAACAGTATCAGGTGTTGCTGAAATAAAATTACCTCCCATACCAATAAAAACTTTTGCTTTATTCTCATGCATCGCCTTAATGGCCTGCACAACGTCATAACCATGACGTGTTGGAGGATCAAAATCAAAAGTTTTCTTTAGGTTTTTAATTAAAAATTCAGGGGGTTTTTCCCAAATGCCCATTGTTCTGTCCCCTTGCACATTTGAATGACCTCTCACTGGGCATGTTCCTGCCCCTTTTTTCGCAATACTTCCTTTTAATAGCAATAGATTAACAAGCTCTTGAATATTGGAAACTGCATTTTTATGCTGTGTTAATCCCATTGCCCAACAAATAATGATTTTTGTGTTTGCAGAAATCAATTCTGCAGCCTGTCTTATTAAACTTTCATCTACACCACTTTCTTTTACGAGGAAACTGAAGTTTTGCTTTTTCAAGTCATCTAAAAAAAGCTCAATTCCATTCGTTTGATTTTTTATAAAATCCCAATCAAATTGAGAGCCTGGAACATTCTGTTCTTTTTCATTAATTAAAAATAAAATAGCTTTGATTAGGGCAAGATCTCCATTAATGCGTACGGGTAAATATAAATCTGTAAGGCTGGTTCCTTTACCGATCCATTCAAGTGGTTTTTGCGGGTCTTTGAAAGCAATTAATCCAGCTTCGGGGAGGGGATTTATACTTATTATTTTTCCGCCATTATTTTTCGTGTTTCTAAGAGCCGAAAGCATTCTAGGGTGATTCGTTCCTGGGTTTTGTCCAATAACCATAACGAGCTCGGCATGGTTAAAATCATCCAAAGTGACAGAGCCTTTTCCAATTCCTAAGGTTTCTGAAAGAGCTGTGCCACTGCTCTCATGACACATGTTTGAGCAGTCGGGTAAATTATTTGTTCCAAATTTTCTTACCATTAATTGATACAAAAAAGCAGCCTCATTACTCGTGCGTCCTGAAGTATAAAAAACAGCTTCATCAGCAGTTTTTAAAGACTTTAATTCATCAGAAATCAGTAAAAAAGCATCGTCCCAGCTGATTTTTTCATATTTATCTGTACCTGAATTAAGAATCATTGGATGGGTTAACCTTCCAGACTTTCCCAATTCTAAATCGGACCAACCCAATAATTCAGTAATCGTATGTTTTGAAAAAAAGTCTGGTCCGGCTTTGGCTTTGGCATATTCTTCAGAAATGGCTTTCGCCCCGTTTTCGCAATATTCAGAAAGCAAAGCTCTTTTATCATCAGGGTCTGGCCATGCACATCCTGGACAGTCAAAGCCTCCCATTTGATTCATGTTTTTGAGTAGCTTGACACCTCGGCCAACACCAACCTCGTTTTTTATGAACTTCAATGAAGAAATGATTGCCGGCATACCTGCGGCGTATTCTTTAGGATCAGTCAATGAGATTTCATTGAACTCTTTTGGAGGTTGACCAGATTTTTTAAATGAATCTTTCAAGTTCTAAATTTATTTATTATCGAATTATTTACAATTGGTTCAAATCTTTCTATTTCGTGCGTTGTGGATTCGAATAACAAGTTGTTCGTTCGCCACGGCTGAATCCAAATAAGGTTATTCCCAGTTCTTTTGCATAGTCCACAGCCAAAGATGATGGGGCTGAAACAGCCGCTAAAAATGGAATGCCCCCCTTAAAACATTTGATGACGATTTCATATGAAATTCTTCCGCTTACGGTAATAATCTTTGCCTGATTCAAGATCTTTAAATTAATCAAATTTCCAATAACCTTATCAACGGCATTGTGTCTTCCAATATCTTCCATAGCGCATAAAAGCTCCCCAGACGAGGTAAATGCCGCCGCCGCGTGGGTTCCACCGGATTGATTGAAATCAAGTTGATTTCTTCTCATTTCATCAAAGTGTTGATTAAATAAGGAAACATCTATTTTATCCTTCTCAAGTATTTTTTCAAAATCAAAAGTCAGATCTTCAAGTTCTGTCTTGCCACAAATTCCGCAAGAAGATACGGAAAGTAGGCTTCGACTGTTTGAGTAGCCTTTTCCAAGCATTTCAATGGGAATATTGACATTTGCAATAGTTACAATACCCTCTTTGTTTTCTTTTTCAAGATTGATATGAGGATTGAAAGCAGATTTGGATATAACATCTTCGGAGTGAAGTAAACCCCTCACAAGACTGTGGTCTTCCCCAGGCGTTCTCATAGAAACAGTAAAAGGTTTGTCATTAATATTGATTTGTAATGCCTCCTCAATGGTAAGTGAGTCTAGGGTTTTTGTACCTTGACTTCCTTTAAATATTTTACCCTCATATTTCCTTGTTGCCATACTCTATATTGATGATTACGGCTTAAAACAACCCTGAAATTATCCCGTTATTGTCTATGCTAATGTTTTCTGAAGCAGGATGTGCAGGTAATCCTGGCATTCGCATCATGTCACCCGTGATTGGAATTAAAAATCCGGCACCCGCCGCAATTTCAATTTCTCTTATGGTTATGGTAAAGCCTTCAGGGCGACCAATAACTTTTGGGTCGTCAGACAAAGATTTTTGTGTTTTGGCCATACAAATGGGCAAGTTGTCCATTCCTAAATCAGCTATTGTTTTAAGGTTTTTCTTAGCTTTTACGGAATAATCTACTTGAACTGCACCATAAACCTTGGTGGCAATGGTTTTAATTTTATCCCGAACTGACATGTCCCAATCGTAAAGCGGTTTGAAGTTTGATTCTCCTGACTCGACTACTTCGACTACTTGTTTGGCAAGATCAAGTGCTCCTTCTCCTCCCTTAGCCCAGACTTCAGCAACTGAAACTCTTATGTTTTTTTCTTTTGCAAATAGTAGAATTTCCTCAATTTCAGAATCAGTATCTGAAATAAATCGATTGATGGAAATGATTGGAACCAAATTAAACTGTTGAATATTTTCAATGTGTTTTTCTAAGTTGGGTATACCTTTTTTTAAGGCACTTATATTTTCGTCAGTAAGAGACTTAAGGTCTGCGCCACCGTGATACTTTAATGCTCGTATAGTTGTTGTAATTACAACTGCTTTGGGAGATAGACCTGCACTTTGACATTTAATATCTAAAAACTTTTCTGCGCCTAAATCCGACCCAAAACCTGCTTCAGTAACGGTGTAGTCTGAAAAGGTCATACCCATTCTTGTGGCAATTACCGAGTTTGTGCCTTGTGCAATGTTTGCGAATGGTCCTCCATGAATTATTGCAGGATTCCCTTCAATGGTTTGAACAAGGTTGGGTTTTATGGCTTCTTTAAGCAATGCAGCCATTGCTCCTTCGGCTTTGAGGTCTTTACAGAAAACAGGTTCTTTTTTAAAAGTATAACCAATAAATATATTCCCTAATCGATGTTTTAGGTCACCCAAGTCATCTGATAAGCAGAGAATGGCCATAATTTCTGAGGCAGCTGTAATATCGAATCCTGTTTCACGAGGAACTCCGGATGTAGGACCTCCAAGACCAACAACTATATTTCGAAGAGATCGATCGTTCATGTCCATAACCCGCTTCCAGGTTACTGTTCTAGCATCAATTCCAAGCGTATTTGTTTTCGAATGAATGTTATTGTCTATTACTGCAGAAAGTAGGTTATGCGCTTTTTCAATCGCCGAAAAATCCCCAGTAAAATGTAAGTTGATATCTTCCATCGGTAGAACTTGAGAGAAACCTCCGCCTGTTGCTCCACCTTTAATTCCAAAAACAGGTCCCAAAGAGGGTTCTCGAAGTACAACAGTTGTTTGTTTACCTAGCCGGTTTAGACCTTCAGATAAACCAATGGACATGGTCGTTTTCCCTTCACCTGCAGGTGTCGGAGAAATGGCGGTTACCAAAATGAGATTGCTTTGATTTACTTTTTCAGCATCTATTTTGGATTGAGGAAGTTTGGCTTTGTGTTTGCCATACATTTCAATATCATCTTCATTCAATCCAAGCTTTTTGGCTATGGTTCTAATGTCTTTTAATTTAATCTGTTTTGCTATATCTTGGTCGGTCATGTCATTTTATAGTTTAATTAAAACGTTCCTGTCTGAGTAGGAAGTTTTTCAAATTTTAGTCTTCTACTGTGAATTGACTAAAAATAATGAATTATTAAAGAACATTTTTAAAATAAGGAATCAACGATAGGCACAA
>CAJQPH010000113.1 GCA_905480165.1 uncultured Flavobacteriales bacterium | reverse complement strand
CAGCACCACTGTCTTTTCTCAAAACTATCTAGGTGTATCTTCAAGTAATTATGCTGGAGTAATGGGAACTGACATCCAGCCTGCCAGCTTTGTCGATGGTCGATTTAAATTTGATTTAAATCTTTTCAGTTTGAATTTTAGCGCCTACCAAAATTTTGCGCATTTCGACACAAGAGATATGGATAAATGGTGGATAAAATCATTTTCCCCTGATGAAACAGTAACCATTAATCCAGATGGAACCGAAACCACCTCTTATACCACTGAGGTTGGAGGTTCTAATCCATACAACGATTGGTTATTGCCGGATTCAAATTTTATTGATAGGTACATCACCCGTAAATATGACGTGAATTCACCAGGAGTACTTGGTTTTAACACCAACCTTCAATTCGATCTAATAAATTTCATGTTTCATGTTGCTCCTAAAGTGGCTGTCGGGTTTTCTGCCAAAGCAAGATCAATTACAAATATTGACAATATGGATCCTAAGCTCGCGATTCTAGCGGAAGAAGAATTAGAATATCCTGACTTATGGAACATTCAGTTGAATGAAGAACTGATTAACGTAAATCACATGACTTGGACAGAGTATGCCTTTAAATATGCTCAAGTGATAAAAGAAGAAGGACAACATTTTGTGAAAGCTGGAGCCAATTTAAAATACCTTGCAGGATATGCTGCAGCTTATTTGTATAGTAACAATTTTGAATACAACCTATTAGATAACGACTTTTCACAATACCTCTCAGGTGACTTTGGTTACGGTTACTCGCAAAGCATTGATGATGCCGCAAATGACAATTTGGATATGGGAGGAATGTTCGGTTTACCTAAACCAACAGCCAAAGGATTTGGTGCTGATTTGGGAGTTGTATACGAATGGAGACCGGAATATAAGGACTATAAATATGATATGGATGGTGAAATGAATTTGTGGGCCAGAGACCAAAATAAATACAAACTTAAAGTAGGTCTTTCCCTAACGGATATTGGAGGCATAAAATTCAAAAAAGGCGGAATCAGTCGTGACTTTACAGTGAACACATCGAACTTATTTGATCTAAATACATTTGATGGCGCTGATGGTCTATTGGGTTTTGATCAAAAAATTGATTCGCTCATTACCCAATCGCAAAATGCAGGGAATACAGAATGGACAGCGGGTGAAAGAGATACGGCTTCTACTTTCTACATGAGAACACCGATGGCATTTAGTTTTCAGGTTGATTATCATATCTGGAAATGGTTCTATGTGAACACAACGGGTATATTTAACATTATTTCAAAAAACAAGGACTCAAAAGTGAAGGTGGCAAATCAATTTTCTGTTACACCAAGCTTCGACCATGCATGGTTCGGAATCCACTTGCCTTTCTCAATGAATGATTATAGTGGGTTTAAAGCAGGTCTTGGTGCAAGACTTGGTCCTTTAACCATTGGGGTTACAGATTATCGCTTCTTATTTGCTTCTGGGAAAGTTCGAGGTGCAGAATTTTATGCAGGAGTTCGGGTTCCTATATTATATGACGCACCAAATGACTTAGATGGAGATAAAGTTTCTGATAAAGTAGATGATTGTATTGATGTTCCTGGTCCATGGACTTTTAAAGGATGTCCTGATACGGATAATGATGGGATCATTGACATGAAAGATGATTGCCCACTGGATTCAGGATTGGTTGAATTCCAGGGATGCCCAGATAGAGATAATGATTCAATTCCAGATAGAGTTGATGACTGCCCTGATACACCAGGACTCGCTCAATTCAATGGTTGTCCTGATACGGATTTAGATGGCATTATGGATAAAGAAGATGATTGTCCATTGGATTCGGGATTGGTTGAGTTCAAGGGTTGTCCTGACACTGATTTGGATGGAATAATGGATAAAGAAGATGATTGCCCATTAGATTCTGGATTGGTTGAATTCAATGGTTGTCCTGATACTGATGGAGATGGTATAAGCGATCAAGACGACGCTTGCCCGCTCGTATTTGGGGAAAAAGAATTTCAAGGATGCCCTGATACAGATGGTGACGGAATCATTGATGGAATTGATGATTGTATAGAAACTCCTGGCCCAAAAGAGAACAATGGTTGTCCATGGCCGGATACGGATGAAGACGGATTGTTAGATAAAGATGACGACTGTCCGACAATTCCTGGTCCAAAAGAAAACAATGGTTGCCCATATGTAGACACAGATGAGGATGGCTTATTTGACAAGGATGATGAATGTCCGAATACTCCTGGACCAATTGAAAACAAGGGTTGCCCTGTTATTGAAGAAGAAGTCGTCGAAGTATTGCAAACTGCTTTTGACAACTTAGAGTTTAGAACAGCAAAAGATATCATTCTAAATGATTCTAAACCTTCATTAGAAGAATTGGCAACAGTGTTAAATGAGAGACCAACATGGAAACTGGAAATATCTGGACATACTGATAATGTTGGTAACGAAGATAAAAACATGGTGCTTTCGAAGAAAAGAGCAGAGTCCGTGAAAAAATTCCTCGTAGCTCAAGGCGTTGATGAAACGCATTTAATCATTAAGTTCTTCGGAGAAACGGCTCCAATTGCTGACAACAATACAGCAGATGGCAGACAGAAGAATAGACGTGTTGAAATGAAAGTAATCTTTGAATAATCACATGAAGAACACAAACATAAAGGGGCCTTGCGCCCCTTTTTTGTTTTAAGCAAATAAGTATTCTCCAAAGCTTAATGTTTTCTTAATTTACTTTATTCAAAGAAAATCATGGAGTTGAGTATATTCGCAATGTAAAAAAGAACAAAATTCACATTTAAAGATTTTGAAATACCCCAAACCCAGTTTACTTATTTTTTATGGAAGCCTTGCTACTTTGGGGTTTAGCTTCACTTTTACGCTTTTCGTTCATTTATTTATTTCAGAAGTGGACTCAACGCTTTTTTTTATTATCCCTATTCTAGGTGCTGTTTTTGTATACATCATCTTTAGTTTCTTGCTTAGAAAATTTGTTGAACATCGGCTTTCTTTACTCTACAGATCGATTCAAACAAAAAAAGAAGCCACTTCGGTCTCATACGAAGATGAATCATTGGATAGTATGATTGAAAGTGCAGAAAAAGACGTGAAAGACTGGCAAAGTAAACAGGGTCAAGAAATTTTAAAACTCAAAGAACAAGAGAATTTTAGGAGAGAGTTTCTCGGAAACCTGGCTCATGAACTAAAAACCCCTGTTTTTTCAATTCAAGGTTATATCCTGACTCTATTGGAAGGCGGCTTAGAAGATGAAACCATCAATAAAAAATTCCTAGAACGAGCTTCCGTTTCGACGGATAGAATTGTAAGTATTTTGGGAGATCTCGATCAAATCACCAAACTTGAAATTGATGCTCTTGAAATGCATCTTGAATCCTTTGATATTATCAAGTTGGCATCGGAATGTATTGAAGGTGTCGAATTAAATGCTGAAGAAAAAAACATTACTTTAAGCTTGAAAAACTCAAGCGATGACATCTATGTAAATGCGGATAGGAAAAGAATCGCTCAAGTTTTAACAAATCTATTAAACAACTCCATATCATATGGAAAAGAAAATGGTCAAACAACGGTATCTATCTTTACCATTGACGATCTCGTTACCATTGAGGTGGCAGATAATGGGATTGGAATTGATAAATCACATTTTTCTCGTTTATTCGAACGATTCTATCGGGTTGAAAAAAGTCGAAATCGGCATGAGGGAGGCACGGGTCTTGGACTAGCTATTGTCAAGCATGTTATTGACTCTCATCAGCAGAAAATCGCGGTGAAAAGTTCCTTAGGAATTGGCAGTCAATTCACCTTCAGTTTAGACAAAGCATAAATTATTTGCGCTAAATCAAATCCTTGTTGTACCTTTGCCGAAATTTTTAGAAAATAGTTCGTTTTATTTAATTTGTTTCAGTTATGAAAATACTTAAAATTCAAGCACTTAGGGGGCCAAACATTTGGAGCATTCGAAGACAAAAGCTAATCCAAATGAGATTAGATTTAGAAGAATTGGAAGAAAGGCCAACCGATAAAATCGAAGGATTTAAAGAACGTTTGGAAAATCTTCTTCCCACACTTATCGAACACCGTTGTTCAGAGGGGTGTAGAGGTGGATTTTTTCAAAGGGTTGACCGAGGTACTTGGATGGGACATGTCATTGAACATATCGCTCTAGAAATTCAAACATTGGCTGGAATGAATGTTGGTTTTGGTCGTACGAGAGAAACCAAAACTCCAGGTGTTTATAACGTGGTATTTAACTACCTAGAAGAAAAAGTGGGTATCTATTCTGCAAAAGCAGCGGTCAAAATTGCTGAAGCATTGATTGAAGGTACAGAATATGACCTCACAGATGACATTCAAAAAATGAAGGAAATCAGAGAGGATGTGCGTCTTGGACCTAGTACAGGAAGTATTGTTGAAGAAGCCGTTTCAAGAGATATTCCTTTTCTTCGTTTGGGTCGAAATTCTCTTATACAGCTTGGAGCTGGAGTGAACCAAATGCGTTTTCAAGCAACCATTACATGTAAAACGAGTAACATCGCCGTAGACATTGCTTGCAACAAGGAACAAACTAAAAAAATGTTAGATGACGCTTCTATCCCGGTAGCAAAAGGAGATATTTGTTATGATGAAGAGGATTTACAGGAGACCATTGATGATATTGGCTACCCTATTGTGATCAAACCCTTGGATGGGAATCATGGAAAAGGAGCTTCAATAAACGTTGACAATTGGGATGATGCGGTAAAAGGCCTCAAGCATGCAAAAGAATATTCACGACGTGTTATTGTAGAAAAGTTCATTACTGGATTTGACTTTAGAGTTCTTGTGATTAATAATGAGGTAATTGCAGCAGCGCAAAGAGTTCCTGCTCACGTTATAGGAAACGGGAAAAATACAATTCAAGAGCTCATTGACATTACAAACGAAGATCCAAGAAGAGGTTATGGTCATGAAAATGTACTTACCGAAATTACCATTGACAGATCAACAGAAAGGCTCATTGATAATGCCGGTTATACCTTAACCACCGTCTTAACTGAAAATGAAACTTTATATTTAAAATCAACTGCCAACCTAAGTACGGGAGGAACATCCGTAGATGTTACTGACCTCATGCACCCAGAAAATGTCTTTATTGCAGAACGTATTTCTAGAGTTATCGGTCTTGACATCTGTGGAATTGACATCATGGCTCCAAATCTCACCCAGTCCTTGAAAGAGAATGGAGGAGTTATTTTAGAGGTTAATGCAGCTCCTGGATTCAGAATGCACCTTGCCCCATCTGAAGGATTACCAAGAAATGTAGCCGCACCAGTTATTGATATGCTTTACCCTCCAGGAAAGCCATCAAGAATTCCAATTATTTCGGTTACAGGAACAAATGGTAAGACAACCACGACAAGGCTTATTGCGCACATCGTAAAAAACAACAATTATAAGGTTGGATTCACTACGTCTGATGGTATCTACATTCAAAATCACATGATGGAGAAAGGAGATACAACAGGACCAATTAGTGCTGAGTACATTTTAAAAGATCCAAATGTGGAATTTGCAGTACTTGAAACAGCTCGTGGTGGTATTCTGCGGTCAGGGCTTGGGTTTAAGGTTTGTGATATTGGCGTGATTACCAACATTCAAGAGGACCACCTTGGATTAAGTGACATTCATGATTTAAAAGATCTTTCTAGAGTTAAAGCTGTTGTAGTTGAAAGTGTCAAAAAAGATGGATGGGCTGTACTAAATGGTGAAGACGAGAATTGTCTTGAAATTGCCAAATCACTTTCTTGTAACGTAGCACTATTTAGCTTGGATGAAAACTGCCCTGCCATTGTTGATCATTGTGCTGAAGGTGGAATTGCAGCTGTCTATGAAAATGGATTTATTACTATTAAAAAAGGAGATTGGAAAATAAGAGTCGAGAGAGCAACTCATATTCCACTTACTTTAAATGCCAAAGCAAAATTCATGATTGCCAATGTACTTGCGGCTACTCTTTCTGCATACTTATATGGCTTTAAAACAGAGGGCATCAAATTGTCTCTTACTACCTTTATTCCTAGTGCTGCTCAAACACCGGGAAGAATGAATATTTTTGAGTTTTCAAAGTTCAAAGTTCTTATAGATTTCGCACACAACCCAACAAGTTACAGAGGGATTGAAGACTATCTTAGCAGTGTGGATGCCACTCGAAAGATTGGAATCATATCAGGAGTTGGTGATCGCCGTGATGAAGACATCAAAGAATGTGCAAAAATTGCAGCAAGAATGTTTGACCATGTCATTATTAGACAAGAGAAACATTTGCGAGGACGAACAGAATCTGAAATCATTAATTTGATTTTAGAAGGATTAAGTGCTGGTGACCCAACGGTTACTCATGAAGTAGTCTCTTTAGAGATTGAAGCGATTAAGCATGCCATTTCTCTAGCTGAAGAGGGAACATATATTGTTGCTTTGAGTGATGTTATTGATAATGCCATAGATATTGTTCAGAATTATCTTGATGCTGAAATAGATTTGGAGAACCAGGTGCCTCAGGTATAGACCCTTTCTATACTTAAATTTATTTTCTCGCACTTGGATTTATTGTAATTCAATTGCTTCGGATATTGCCATTATATTAATATATTTAGGTCATATTTGAATCCATGAGAAACTTTTTTTCAGTCATCCTTGTGTTTTTGGCTTTATTGTCATGTGAAATTTCTTTTTCTCAAGGTTATCAAGTTAATTTTCAAGGGCAAAAACAGCAAGGAATGGGTCTGGCTGGAACGGCAATTTATTTGGATGGCTCAAGCCTATTCTTTAACCCAGGATCTGTCGCTTTTTCTAACGAGAATTCAATAAACATTGCAGTTACGCCTATTTCTGGAAACACCCTTTATGTGGATGGTGAAACTGGGCAAGGATATCGTTCTAATTCACCCATAGGAACTCCTTTTTCAGCTTACGGACTTTTTCAATTAAAAGATCACGCAAAACTAAAGCTTGGAATTGCCGCATACACTCCATTTGGAAGCACCGTTTCTTATGAAGACAATTGGATTGGTCGATTCGCACTAACAAAGCTTCAATTAAAAGCCATTTTTATTCAGCCTACATTTTCTTATAGAATTGCAGACGTTATCGGGATTGGCGGTGGATTTATAATTAGTACGGGTAATGTTGTTCTCGAAAAAGACATCCCCGTTCAGTTCAGCGATGGAGAATTTGCAAGTGCAAGTCTTTCGGGTTCAGCCTTGGGTTTTGGTTTCAATTTGGGCATCCACTATGACTTAACCAAAAAATTATCAGCAGGACTCACTTACCGCTCAAAAATAGAAATGAATGTTGATGATGGAGATGCTTCATTTGACGTTCCTGAGTCTCTTGACCCTAACTTTCCCGACAATACTTTTTCAGGAGCGTTGCCACTGCCTCAAGTCCTTACCTTAGGGTTGGCTTATAAAGCTACTGAGCATCTTACTTTTGTCCTTGACATCAACAGGGTGGGTTGGAAAGCTTATGACACCCTCGCTTTTGATTATGCCGTTAACACCTCATCATTAGAAGACACGAAATCACCCAGAATGTATGAAAGCACTTTCGCCTTTAGAACAGGTGCATCCTACGATTTCACAAAAGGATTGTCTCTTCGCTTGGGAGGAGGGTTTGGGTTTTCTCCCGTTCAAAATGGATATATCACTCCTGAAACACCTGACAATGATCGATGGTATGGAACTGCCGGAATTGGCTATGTCTTTGGAGATCATTTTTCAATAGACGCCACGTTTTACTACACACAAATGTCGCGTACAGGAAACAATATAGAGACTGGTCTAAATGGCCGATTTGACACCAAAGCCGTTGCTGGAGGGCTTGGTATAATATATAAATGGTAATTATGAATTTAAATACAATTTCTATTCTTGGTGTTGTCTTGATAATTACTAGTGCATGTGTGCCCAAGTATGAAGGGCCTCTTGAATCAAGCAAAGGAGATGCCAATCCAGAACGCTTTATAATGATTGGGGGAACATTTAGTTCAGGTTATACTGATGATGCGCTATTCAGATTTGGGCAAGAGAACTCGATTGGTGCTTTTATTCATCAGAGCATGAACACCGTGATTACAAGCCCATTCAACCAACCATTGACTAGTGATGCTTCAGTAGGATTAAGCACGAATGGTCTTTCTAGATTAATTCTTGGATACAAAACAGATTGCCTATACGAAACTTCTTTGTCCTCCGTTCGAGAAACTGCACTTGGGGACGCCAACATTTTAGCCAATATATACAATGGCTCACCTTTCCATAATATGTCCATACCAAACCTTCGGTCAGGAGAGTTTTTTAATACTGATTATTCAAACCAAAACCCATTTTTCTCCAGAATGGCTTCGTCACAAACCAGCAGTGTAATGGATGATGTAAACGCCATAGACGCCACATTTTTCAGCGTGTTCTTGGGACTTGACGATTTTATGCCCTACATAAAATCAGGGACGAAGAATGATAGTTTACCTGACATCATCACTTTTGAAAACAACTACCGACAGATTCTTGAAAACCTTACTTCGAATGGAGCAAAGGGAGTAATCTCAACTATTCCAGATATTACAAGCGCCCCTTATTTCTCAACTGTAGGATGGGATGACCTTGTTTTAGACTCTGCAAATAATGCTACACTGAACAACATTTATAATCCATTGGACTTTTATTTCAATGAAGGAGAAAACCCATTTATGATTGAAGACCCAGATGCAAATATGTTTGGCATTCGACCAATAGAAGAAGGCGAATTAATCATATTAACTGTTCCTTTAGATTCAGTCAAATGCTACAAAATGGGCACACTATTCCCCTTTAGAAATGAATTTATATTGACACAAAGCGAGCTCCAAAATATTAGAACTCATTTGAATTCTATTAACGATATCATTCGTTCTCTTGCCATTGAATTTGACCTTGGTTTGGTTGAATCTGAAACCTTTTTCGATAAAATTCAATCCGAATTTCCTTACAACGGTATAAATCTGAATACTACCTTTGTTTCAGGTGGAGCATATGGTCTCGATGGAATCCGTTTTAACTCGAGAACAAATGCTTTATTTGCGAACGAATTTATTAAATTAATTAATCAAAAATATAATGCTAATTATCCATTGGTGAATGCCACAAATTTGGACGCAGCATTCTTTCCATAACTTAAATACAAATCATGAAACAAATTTTACTATCTACACTTTTCTTATCCATTTGCAACTTGTTTTCGGCGCAAACGCCATGCGATGATGGCAGATACTCGAGTACTGTATTTTCAGACTTCACAAAAATCTCAAATATTACATATGGTTCTAATACCTCATGGACAGGCGGAAGTACAACATTAAAAATGGACTTTTATGAACCAGAGGGCGATACCGAAACAGAACGGCCTTTACTCGTATGGGTTCATGGAGGGAGTTTTATTGGTGGTTCAAAAACAGACCCCGATATGGTAGAATTCTCTGAGCGCTTTTCTAAAATGGGTTATGCGTGTGCATCCATTGATTACAGACTTGGTTTTTTTCCTTTTGATTCTGCTAATGCTGTTAAAGCGGTTGTACGTGCTGTTCAGGATTTAAGAGGTGCTGTTCGTTATTTTTACAAAGACAAACAAACCGTTAATCAATATAAAATCGACACCAATAAAATATTTATTGGAGGTAGCTCTGCAGGTGCAATTACTGCATTACATATGGCATATTTGGACGATGCCTGCAAGATCTCTGATTATTTAAATGAATCGACGATTTCATCTATGGGTGGTTTGGAAGGCACAAGCGGCAGTACTGGCTATTCATCAGATATTCAAGGTGTTGTAAACGGTTGTGGAGCCCTTGCAAGATATAGTTGGATTGAAATAGACGACGTCCCTCTATGTTCAATTCATGGAACAGCCGACGATGTTGTTAAGTACAATAGAGGAGTTGTAGATCCGGGAACTCCCTTAATGTATCTTGATGGAAGTAGAATGCTACATGAAAGAGCCTGTGCTATAGGACTAGAA
>CAJQPH010000112.1 GCA_905480165.1 uncultured Flavobacteriales bacterium | reverse complement strand
TGCCTTCACAAATGAATATGAACAGTGAAGTAAACTCTTAATACTTAAAAAGAAGACATGTTAAAAAAAATAATTCTGGCGGTAATATTTATTGCAATAGGCATATTTATAGGGAAGTATTTTATTGGAACATCCCATGAAGCCGTTATGCCCAGCCCTAATAGTTTGTACAAAAGCTCAGCAAATGCAGGAGAAGGATCATTGAAAAGAGCCTTTGAGGGAAGTATCCTTGAAGTAAAAGACGGTGATTTAATTATGGATGCAGTAAAAAAAGCCGTGCCTGGTGACTTGATCAGAGTGTTCCCTGGCACCTACAAAGAAACGGTATATGTAGATAAAGACGATATCAGTTTTCAAGGAATTATCAAAGAAGGAAAGTGGCCCCTTTTGGATGGTGAAAAAGAATTGAATGATGCTTTTTTATATTCAGGCAATGGCATTCAAATAGAAAATTTTAAAATCATCAACTATAAAGGCAATGGTATTATGGGGCAGGCCGGGAATAATTTTGTGCTCAGAAATAATTGGATCATCGATGCCGGAGTCTATGGAATTTTTCCTCAATTTGGTAAAAATGGCTTGATTGAACACAATGTGTTAACCGGTATTGAAGATGCAGCAATCTATGTCGGAATGTGCGACCATATTGATGTTTTAAACAATGAAGTTTTTGGCAACGTGGCCGGAATTGAAATCGAAAATTCAAGACATTGTTTGGTTGAGAATAATTTGGCCTACGATAATACAGGGGGTATATTGGCATTTATTACACCGGGACTTCCTATAAAGACAACCTTTGATGTGATTATCAGAAATAATTTTGTGACGAAGAATAATCATGAAAATTTTGGGGCACCGGGCTCGATCGTCTCCGGAATTCCTTCAGGTACAGGAATATTAGTCATGGCTGCAGATGATGTGGTTATTGAAAACAATATTATTTCGGGTAATGATAATGCAGGAATCATTATCACTGATTTTGCCAATGGAGGAGCCGAAGCGTCAAATGATCCTGATTCTGATCCAAATCCGGACAGGGTCACTATTCTGGATAATTTTATGATCGACAACGGAAATAATCCGGTTGGAGAACTCAAGGCATTGATGATGACTAATTTGTCGACCAAGGGCCCGGATATTTTGGCTATTGGAGGAGGAGAAGGAAGCACCATTAGAGATATAGAAAGATACAGAACATGGGGTTTAGGGAGTTTTGGAATTCCTGAGATTAATGATACCAAAGAGATAAAGACTTTATTATTGGAAAAACCTGCAGAACCCAGGGATATCAGTAAAGAAGATTTAGGGGAAATGATCTATTATGGTATTTGTTCAGGTTGTCATGCTTTTGACATTAGATTAATCGGCGTTCCTACCAATGTGATTCAAATGATTTATAAAGATAATCCACAAGGCATTGTTGACTATATTAATCATCCAAAAAACCTTCGCGAGGATTACCCAGAAATGCCTCCTCAGGATTACCTGTCACAAGAGGCTAAAATGGCTGTGGCTGAGTATATTCTGGCTCTGAAAAAATAATAAAAAAAAAGTTTAGTTTTTGTATTAAAAACATATCTTTGCACCGCAAAAGAAAAATGTAATTAAATTGTTTCTGAAGAATTTCAGATGGCATTAAGAACAATAAATATTTTATAAGAATGGCAAAGATCACAGGTAAAGTTTCTCAAATTTTAGGAGCGGTAGTTGATGTTGAGTTTTCATCAGAGAGTCAACTCCCAAGAATATACGACTCATTGGAAATCAAGAGAGAGGATGGTTCTATTTTGATTCTTGAGGTGGAACAACACATTGGTGAAGATACTGTAAGATGTATCGCTATGGATTCGGTTGACGGATTAAGCAGAGGTGTGGAAGTTCTTTCGGGAGGAAATCCTATTAAAGTTCCTGTTGGAGACGAAATTTATGGAAGATTGTTCAACGTTAATGGTGATCCAATTGATGGTTTGAAGGCACTTCCAAAAGATGGAGACAATGGTTTACCTATCCACAGATCAGCGCCAAAATTTGAAGAGCTATCAACTTCAACTGAAGTTTTGTTCACAGGAATTAAAGTAATTGATTTGATTGAGCCTTATTCTAAAGGTGGTAAAATCGGTTTATTTGGTGGAGCAGGAGTAGGTAAAACAGTTCTTATTCAGGAGTTGATTAACAATATTGCCAAAGGACATGGTGGTTTATCTGTATTTGCAGGAGTAGGAGAAAGAACCCGTGAAGGTAATGACTTGTTAAGAGAAATGCTGGAATCAGGTATTATTAAATATGGTGATGCTTTTGAAAAATCTATGGAAGAAGGCGGATGGGATCTTGATAAGGTCGATATGCCAGCCTTGAAAGAATCAAAACTTACTTTCGTATTTGGTCAGATGAATGAGCCTCCTGGAGCTCGTGCACGTGTTGCTTTATCAGGATTGACGATTGCGGAATATTTTAGAGATGGAGCCGGAGACGTTCAGGGTAAAGACATTTTGTTCTTTATTGACAATATATTTAGATTTACTCAAGCAGGTTCTGAAGTGTCAGCACTTTTAGGACGTATGCCTTCAGCAGTAGGATACCAGCCAACATTGGCAACTGAAATGGGTGCGATGCAAGAGAGAATTACTTCGACTAAAAACGGATCGATTACATCTGTACAGGCGGTATATGTACCTGCGGATGATTTAACTGACCCTGCACCAGCAACAACGTTTGCTCACCTGGATGCTACCACGGTCTTATCTCGTAAGATTTCTGAATTAGGTATTTATCCTGCAGTGGATCCATTGGATTCAACTTCAAGAATTCTTAATAGAGAGATTTTAGGTGATGAGCATTATGATACTGCACAAAGAGTAAAAGAGACACTTCAAAAATATAAAGAGTTACAGGATATTATTGCAATTCTGGGTATGGAAGAACTGTCAGAAGAAGATAAATTGATCGTACACAGAGCACGTCGTGTGCAACGTTTCTTATCTCAGCCATTTCATGTAGCAGAACAATTTACAGGTATACCAGGATCATTAGTTGATATTAAGGATACTATTAAAGGTTTCAACATGATTATGGACGGAGAATTGGATAAATACCCTGAAGCTGCTTTTAACCTTAGAGGAACTATTGAGGAGGCTATGGAAGCTGGTGATAAAATGTTGACTGAAGCTTAAAATCATAAATCATGTTTTTAGAAATTGTAACACCTGAAGCAAGTATTTTTCAGGGAGATGTTGACTCAGTAATTGTTCCTGGAGTAGTAGGAGAATTTCAAATACTGAATAATCATGCTCCGATCGTGTCTTTGCTTAAAGAAGGAAAAGTGAGAATTCGAGGTAGTTTTACACTGGATGAAGCATTTGAAGGCAAATTTTCAAATGGAGATAACGGAACGAAAGTTTTAGATATCAACAGTGGAACAATTGAGATGAATGATAATAAAATCATTATTCTGGTAGATTGATGCCAGAATTGATACGATAAAAAAAAACCTCATGCCTGGCATGAGGTTTTTTTATATGAACAGGTTCATTCCAAAACTAAGCCCGTTTGATTTTGGCACAAATCTGCAAACACCACCTACGCAGATCAGACCACCTCTTTGTCGGCCATAATTTAATGAGAATTTGGTCTTTTTATGCCTGAAGGTGCCTCCGACATTATAATAATGAATCCTTTCAATTTCATTATCGTTACCATAATTATATTGGTCATTTACATACACTGAGAACTTTCTTAGAAAATTGTATTCGATGAGCCCTCCTGCC
>CAJQPH010000111.1 GCA_905480165.1 uncultured Flavobacteriales bacterium | reverse complement strand
TTTTTTGTATCCAAATATTCTTTGGTTTCTTTCGCTGATAGCACTCCCCATTATTATTCATCTTTTCCATTTTAGAAGACACAAAAAACTTTACTTCTCTTCTCTTAAATTCATTCATTCAATTGAACAAGAAAAGAAAGCGGTCAAAAAGTTAAAAAATTACATCATTCTTTTACTTCGCGTTTTGGCAATTGTATTTGTTGTATTGGCTTTTGCGCAACCCTACACTGGTAGCTTTGGAAATGGCTCTGCTGGAAGTGATCGATTGATTTCAATCTATATTGACAATTCAAATTCGATGAGTGCAAAAGGAACCAATGGAGAACTCCTTTCAGAAGCCAAAACGAATGCTAAAGAGATGATCTCACAGTTTCCCGCAAATCAAAAATTCATAATTTCCTCGAACGAATTAAATGGGATTCAAGAGAGATCCTTAAGTAAAAATGATGCGTTATTTCAAGTTGACCAAATCAACTACACCCCTATTCAAAGAAACATAAACACCATTATAAACTGGCAACGTGAAATTTCTGAAAAAGAAAAAAACAACAATCGCAAGCTAAACAAATTCAGCTATATATTACTCAGTGACTTTCAACGAGATTTTTTTAAAACGGATAATATTATAAAAGACCTCAACTCTCCCTATAACCTTATTCAATTCTCACCCCAAAGCAAATCAAATTGCTTTGTAGATTCTGTTTGGTTTGAATCACCTGTTCATAGGATCAATGAGGAAAATGATCTCTATTTTCGGGTTGTCAATAAAAGCAATAAAGACATAATCAATCTTGAAGTTAACATACAAACCGACAACTCTGAAAAAGACCTTTTCATTGATATTCCTGCTCAAGAAAAAATCACGAGTTCTATTCAAATTAAAAACACTAAAAAAGGACAAGTATTTGGTATAATTGAAATTAGAGATCAAATGATGTATTGGGATGACCTTTTTTATTTTAGCTATAACATTGAGCCTTCTAACAATATTTTAATTATAAATGGAGACGGTCATGAAGAATATGTTAACAATGCATACTCAACTGAATCATCGATAGATATTGAAGAAGTAGATCAAAAATTGGTGAATAGAAACCTTTTTAAAGAGAAGAACTTAATCGTATTAAATGGTGTAAATGATATCTCAACGGGATTATCTTCGGATCTTCTTTCTTTTTCAGAAATGGGAGGCTCCATATTTATTATCCCTGGAAAAAATGCGCTTAAAAACAATACGAATTTACTATTATCCAATCTGGGTCTACCCCCCTTTTCTTCAAAAAGAACAGTCAATTTAAATGCAAACAAAATTGCCTCTAAAGACCCCTTTTTTAAAAGCATATTTGAGCCATCAGATGAAACCCTAAATCTACCAAACTACAAGAGCATTTACACCGGTGACGTTCTCAATACAACAGCAATACCTTTAATGTTTTTAAGGGATAAAAGTCCTGTGTTTTTTAAATCCTTCCAGAAAACATTTGCACTATATTCTGACCTTTCATTGGAGTCTAGTAATCTGGTAAACAAAAGCATATTTCCTGTACTATGTTTAAGAATAGCTGAGTTGTCAAAAAGAAACCACTCGTTATACACTATTATAGGTCAAAATCAATTAATTCCTGTTTCAAATAATTATAAGGCAGAAACCCCAATTAAAATAAAAAATAAACAAACTGAATTTATCCCAAAAATAATTCAGAATGGATCATACAAATTCTTGGATTTATCAGGTCCTGAGGCTATTGAAAAACTAAAAGAAGGCAATTATAGAATATTTACGGATAAGACCATCGGAGCATTGTCATTAATTACAGATCGTAAAGAATCATCTGTTGATTACATGTCTAGTGAATCAATAAAAAAATCTCTTCAACAAAAAAACATTAAGAACATTAACGTTGAAAATTTCTCAAAAGGCTTTGATGTATCTAAAATTAACCTGAATCAACCCCAAGAATATTGGCGGATTTGTATATTTATTGTAATAATGTGTGTCATTTCGGAAATATTCATATCCAAATTTTGGAAAAACTAGATCATGAAAGTTTTAATTAAACAAGCAAAAATAATTGATTCGTCATCTGAGTTTAATGGTGAGAAAAAGGATGTTTTAATCATCGATGGTAAAATCGCAGATATATCGAATGAGATAAAATCAATAGATAAGAAAACCTTTGAAATAAGCTCAAACAACATTCATTTATCAAAGGGTTGGATTGACCTAAAAGCACACTTCTGCGATCCTGGGCATGAATACAAAGAAACTCTTTCTTCAGGTCTTGACGGTGCGGCATCAGGTGGATTTACACATGTGGCTGCTCTTCCCTCAACGAAACCTGTAATTGATCATAAATCTTTAGTTGAATACGTGCTTCGTAAATCCGAATCACATGCTGTTGAATTAATCCCTATGGCTTGTATTACAAAGGCAATGCAGGGCCAAGAGCTTTCAGAAATGAATGATTTAAAGAATGCAGGGGCTATGCTTTTTTCTGACGATTCTAAAGCACCAGAATCCCAAACTCTAAAAAACGCATTGCTTTATGGAGACAACCATGGATGCAAGATAATAGTTAACTCATTTAACAACTCACTTTCATCCGACACACAGGTGAATGAGGGCTTGGCGTCACTAAAAACTGGTCTTAAAGCAGATCCGGAAATATCAGAAATAATTGAAATTGAAAAACACATTCGATTGGCTGAATACACTGGAGGAAATATTCATCTTAGCGGCATCTCCACAGGAGAAGGAGTTGAATTGATCAAAGCTGCCAAGAAAAAAGGATTACAGATTACAGCTGATGTACATGTCATGAATCTCTGCTTTAACGAAAGCAAAGTAATCGATTTTGATTCGGCCTATAAAACATTACCCGTTTTAAGAGATCAAGAAAATGTTGATGCTTTGTGGAAAGGATTAGAAAACAATACCATTGACTTCGTTGTATCTGACCACAGGCCTGCAATTAAAGAAGATAAAGAACGAGAGTTTGAAGATGCTACATTTGGTGCGCCTCAGCTCCAAACCCTTTTCAGTGCATTAAATTCAATGAAGAAAGTAAAGCTTGAACAATTAATTAATATACTATCTGACAATCCCCGGGCTTTCATCCAAAAACCTTCACCCACTATTAAAATCGGGAATGATGCGGACCTTACCATTTTCGATCCAACCGAGTCATTTAGCTTTGATTCAAAGCAAAGAAAAGAGCATCAAATATACTCTCCCTTTCGATATGAAAAACTTGATGGAAAAGTACTCGGAATAATAAACAATAACCAGCTGGTATTAAATCAATAAACTTGTCAAAGAGCGCCTTTATAAAAGAGTTTTTAAGCAAAAAAAAGATGGTTGGATCAGTCGTTCCGAGCTCAAAGTTTCTATCCAGAAAGATGCTCGACCATTTAAATTTCAAACAAGCTAAACTTGTTGTAGAGTTAGGGCCTGGGACAGGGGTTTTTACCCAAAGAATCATCGAAAAACTAGATGAAGAATCGAAATTACTCGTTATTGAACTGAATGATGCTTTTTATAGAGATTTAAAAAATAAAATATCTGATAAAAGAGTGACTATTCGAAAAGGTTCTGCCTCCGACCTGCCTAAATTCATGAGTGACTTGAATATTGAAAAAGCAGATTTCATTGTCTCCTCCCTTCCGCTGGCTATTCTCCCTAAAACCTTAAGGAAGAGAATTGTAATTGAGGCCAATAATCATTTAAATATTGGTGGAGAATTTATTCAATTTCAATACACCCTGCAATCATTAAAGCTATTTAAAAAAGTATTTGAAAAGGTTTCTGTCAGACACTGTTTATTTAACATACCACCTGCATTTGTATACTCTTGTAAGAAACAATAGGATTTATCCTTATCTTTGCAAAAAATTTCACTCATGCTTAATGTTCAAAATCTGTCGTTGCAATTTGGTAAAAGAGTCCTCTTCGATGAAGTCAATTTAAAATTTGTACGTGGGAATTGCTACGGTGTTATTGGCGCCAATGGTGCTGGTAAATCAACATTTCTTAAAATTCTTACTGGAGATCAAGATGCTACAACTGGTCATATTAATCTTGAACCAGGTAAAAGAATGGCTGTTCTCAAACAGAATCATTTTGAATTTGACAAAAGCCCCGTTTTACACACTGTAATTATGGGACATAAACGTCTTCATGAAATCATGGTCGAGAAAGATGCCATCTATGCGAAGCCTGACTTTAGCGAAGCCGATGGAATGCGAACAGGTGAGCTTGAAGCTGAATTCGCCGACTTAGAAGGTTGGAATGCAGAAACAGACGCTGCTTCGTTGTTAAGCAACTTGGGAATCAATGAGTCGAAGCACCACTTAAATATGGAAGAATTATCCAGTGATCTTAAGGTTAGGGTTTTACTGGCCCAAGCCTTGTTTGGTAATCCGGATGTACTGATTCTTGATGAGCCAACAAATGATTTGGATATTCATACCATTTCTTGGCTTGAAGACTTTCTTCTTGATTTCAAAAACACAGTCATCGTAGTATCTCACGATAGGCACTTCCTCGATACTGTTTGTACGCACATCTGCGATATTGATTTTTCCAAAATAAATATATTCACTGGTAACTATTCGTTCTGGTATCAATCGTCCCAACTGGCCTTGAGACAACGCTCTGATAAAAATAAAAAAGCAGAAGAGAAAAAGAAGGAACTTATGGAGTTTATCTCAAGATTCTCTGCAAATGCCGCCAAATCAAAACAGGCAACAAGCCGTAGAAAAATGTTGGACAATTTAGATATTGAGGAAATCAAACCGTCTTCAAGAAAATATCCTGGAATTACATTTCATCAAGAAAGAGATGCGGGAAATCAAATTGTTTCAATTTCAAGCTTAAAAAAATCGACCACAGAAGGCCATTTATTTAAAAACATCAATTTCATTGTAAATAAAGGGGATAAAATTGCTTTTATTTCAAAAAACAGTATGGCTGTTACACAATTCTTTGAAATAATGAATGGTAAAATCAAAGCTGACTCTGGTGATATTACTATCGGAACAACCATTAAATCTGCCTACCTTCCGAATGATAACTCAGAATACTTTAATGCAAAAGAATCACTAATAGATTGGTTAAGAAAATTCGCTGAATCCGAAGAAGAGCGTGAAGATGTTTACCTAAGAACATTTTTAGGACGTATGTTATTTACAGGTGAAGAAGCTCTCAAATCTTCCGAAGTTCTATCTGGAGGGGAGAAAGTAAGGTGTATGCTTTCAAAAATGATGCTCGCAAAGGGGAATCTGCTTTTCTTGGATGAACCCACAAACCACCTGGATCTTGAATCTATTACAGCACTAAACAACGCAATGTCGGAATACAGAGGCACTCTACTCTTTACTTCACATGATCAAGAGCTTGTAAATACAGTTGCAAACCGTATTATCGAAATTACCCCAAATGGAACTATAGATAAAATGATGAGCTATGATGAATACCTGAAAGACGATAAAATAATTACTTTAAGGGAAGAAATGTACGCCTAATGACTGAAACCCAATTCAAATTATCTATTCCTAATTCACATCAACAATACTTGCATGTTGAGCTCATAATAAATAGTAATTCAGATCAAATTGAAATATTCTTACCAACCTGGAGGCCAGGCAGATATGAGCTGGGGAATTTCGCGAAAAACATCAAAGCATTTAAGGTTTTTAGTGATCAAAACAAAGCCCTTAATTTCACAAAGACATCAAAGCACTGCTGGTCAATTGACTCAAAAAACACCAAGCACGTTCGAATTCAATACCAATATTATTCTGCTGAACTAAATGCTGGATCTACATTCGTAAACAACAGCATTCTCTATTTAAATCCTGTAAATTGTCTCATCTATTCAAAAGAAGAGTTCGATAATCCGGTAAAAATAGATTTTGACATTCCAAAAGACTGGCTCATTGCAAGCAGTTTAAACCATATAAATAAACGCTCTTATTCTGTTGACTCGTTTGATGAATTATTCGATACTCCAGTAATTTGCTCTCCAAATTTAGTGAGTAAAGCCTATGAAGTAAACGGATCTAATTTTATTATTTGGTTCAATGATATTGTTGGAATTGAATGGGAAAAACTTATAAAAGATTTTAAAAAATTCACCCTAAAACAAATTGATGATTTTGGAGAGTTTCCAAATAAAGAGTTTCATTTTTTAATTCATACACCGAGTTATCCGCTATACCACGGGGTTGAACATCTAAAAAGTACAGTAATTGCTTTGGGTCCAAAATATGATGTGTTTGGCAAGCTTTATTCGGAACTTCTGGGCGTTTCATCTCATGAACTTTATCATGTTTGGAATGTAAAATCTATTCGCCCATATGACATGAAGCCCTATACCTTTGAAAATGAAAACTATTCAAAATTAGGTTATGTATATGAGGGCGTTACCACATATATGGGAGATTTATATCTACTAAAAAGTGGTGTTTTTAGTCTTGATGCTTATCTTCAAGAACTAGAAAGACAATTTCAAAAACATTTTGACAATCAAGGTAGGTTTAATTATTCTGTTGGAGAGTCTTCTTTCGATACATGGCTTGATGGTTATGTCAAAGGTGTTCCAGGACGAAAAGTTTCTATCTACGTAGAAGGTTGTCTATTGGCTTTTGTTACGGATTCTATGATTAGAAAAGCCAGTAATAATAAAATCGGACTCGAAAGGGTCATGAAACAAATGTATTACCATCCCGACATCGTTGAGAATGGTTATCAGGAATCTACTTATCGTGAAATACTCGAAAATGTTTCTTCAATTTCATTTCAAGAATTGTTCGACAATTATATCAATGGTGTTCATTCTTTTGACGGAATATTGTCTGAAGCCCTTGATTATTTTGGTTTAGAATTAAACAGGACCTCTTCTCTCTCCTATTCCGAATCAATATTGGGTATCAAGACAATTCAACATAAGAACAAAACGAAAGTAATAGATATCTCACCGGGAAGTCCTGCCGATATGGAAGGGGTGTCTTTAGGAGATGAAATAATTGGTGTGAACAATACGATGATCAACAATGATTTAGATAAATGGCTTAAATATTTCGATGGCACTACCCATTATTTACTTCTTTCTCGAAATAATGAATTGAAAAACCTTAAAATGCCCACTTTAAATAGGAACTTCTTTCAAAACATAAAAATACGAGTTAAAACAGGTGCGAGCCATAAACAAATCATAGCACGTCAGTCCTGGGGATGCTTGGAGGGTCGATAGAAAGCCAAAATCAATAAAGGAAGAAGAGTTAAATCCAATATCAAGGCG
This sequence comes from uncultured Flavobacteriales bacterium, assembly GCA_905480165.1. Classification (GTDB taxonomy): domain Bacteria; phylum Bacteroidota; class Bacteroidia; order Flavobacteriales_D; family Crocinitomicaceae; genus UBA952. The sequence continues at coordinate 4,530 of CAJQPH010000111.1, read as the reverse complement.
ATAAACAGCGTCATACTTAGAAGTAGTCCCATATTAAAGGTTCCCATAAACGTTGAAAACAACAACAATAAAAACCCAGAACAAAGAACGAGTGTAGTCAAAATCATAGCCTTCCCAGTTACAACAAAAGAATGCTTAAGAGCATCTCGAACTGACTTCCCTTTCATTAACTCAAACTTAAATTTTCCAAGTAAATGAATCGTATCATCTACTGCGATACCGAAGGCAATAGTGAAAATGATTGAGGTACTTGTTTTTACCTCAATTCCAAGGTAACCCATCACTGCTGCAATAAAAATAAGGGGGATGGTATTGGGAATAATGCTAATGATAACCATACGAATTGATTTAAACACAAATCCCATAATTATGGAGACAATACCTATGGAAACTAGCAAGCCATAAATCAAACTATTGGAAAGATACCTGATGTTTTTATCCAATAAATATGCTGACCCCGTCACCCGCACATCTATATGACTGAAATTCCGTTTTTCAACAAACTCATTGAACCTGTTGGTTTTCGCAGTAACATAGTTATTTCCTTTATCGGGTATGGTACCTTGTATTCTTGTCACCATTTCTGTGGAATCTACGAACAGCTTAATTAACTTACCTTGATCGGTCATTTTCAAAAATCGTCTGTACTTTTTTAAATCACGTTTTTTTGTTGGAAGTTCAAAATAGGTCTTATTACCCAAATTAGAAGAGCGGTTCAATACCTTTAAAGATTGTACAAGAGAGATTTTTAATTCCATACCAAAGGAATCTTCCAAATAATCTTCAACCTCCTCTATTTCCTTTAGAACATTTAAATCCCAAACATTCACAGAAGTATCAGATATATTAATAGCTAGCTCAAATGGACGGTATCCGCCATAATGCTTTTCAAAATAACCAAAATCCTTTTTAATAGGGTCTGAATCCTTTATGTCATCCATAATCAGATTGTCTGACTTAAGAAGGGTCATACCGTTTATTGCCAACAAAATAAAAATGATTGAAATCCCCCAAACTGTTCGTTTATGAGAAAGCACCCACTCAAAGAAGTCAGGAAGAAGTTTTTGCCAAATAGACTGCTTTTCTTTGGTTATTATTTTGGGAGAAGGAAAATAATAAAACAAAATGGGCAACATTAAAATAGATAGGAAAAAGGCCAAAAGAACACCTATTCCTATAATTAATCCAAACATCTTTATCGGCTGAACATTGATAAAATACAATGAGAAAAAACCCACAGAAGTGGTTACCGAAGTTAAAAATGTAGAAAAACCTACTTCTTTAATGGTCGTTTTAATGGCCTCATACTTTGACAGTTTATCACGTAAAGCATCCATATATCTAGAAACAAGATGAATGACATCAGACATAGCGACCACAAACATGATTGATGGTAAAGTCGTAAGAAGAATATTCATTGGACTATTGAACAATCCCATGCCACCCAAAATCCATAACAATGAAGATAAAATGACGATTTGTGGTAAAATTATGCCCCATCCTGATCTAAATGCAATGAATAAGAATAATATCACTAGTATCGCACTTAATCCCATAAAAAGTAACAATTCTTCATTCATTTTCTTGATATAGTACTGCTGCCCAACCGCTGTACCTGCCAAATGCGTATCATCAAATGAAAAATCGGATAGCTTAGATCTAATGGCATTCACAAGTACCTCACTCTTGTCCCTTGACAAATCATTCTCGTGTTTTATAAAAACACATACAGACTTCCCATCTCCAGCAATTAGCGTATTAACTAGCTCTTTACTATTAAATATTCTTATTGAGTCTTGTGAAATTAAACGATCAATTGAAGAGGGTTGCCCAGACCAATTTTTGAAATCTACGTAAGGTTTTTTGGAACTCCCTCCCCCCTTAAACAAGAGAACTTCTTCTTGATTCGTTATGGATCTAACTCCCTCCACATAGGGCAAACCTTTTTCGAAAACTTTAGTTAAAGAATCTAATTCAATTAAAAAATCAGCTTGAAAAACTCCTTTTTTATTTTCAATCCCGAGTAAAATGAAATTATTATCGTATTCGAATTGTGCACGATGCTTATAGAAGAAATCAGCATCAGCATCCTCAACTGGAAAAAACTTCTCAAAATCATAATCGAACTGTAAATTTCGGATTTGATAACCTAAAAATACAGTAACCCCGATTAAAGCAATTGCAACTACTTTACTCCAAGTAGAAAATCTATTTTCTTTTAAAAACTTCATGTTAACGTCGCAAAAGTATCGTTTTCAAAGAATAAAAGCATAAAGAGGAGCAATTAATTGGGAACATAGAAATTTCTTAGCACAGAGGAAAGAAATAATTCACATCGATTTTTTTGAAAAGAACGAATCAGAGAAATTTACAAGAAATAATTTTTCTTTTGACCGTGTAATAGCTGTGTAAAGCCACCTCAAGTATGATTTGTCATTCATCGCGTCAGGAATGAAAGAGCCATCAATATAGACATGAGGCCATTGTCCTCCTTGCGCTTTATGGACTGTTGAAGCATAGCCATACTTTACATGAATCGCATTAAAATAGGAGTTATTTAAGATCTCTCGATAACGCATTTGTTTATTAGAAATATGGAGATAATCCTTTTCTATTTCAAAAAATAGTTCTTTCATTTTTTCCCGTCCTAAAGAAGCCGTTTCAATCGTTAATGTTTCTAATGATATAAGCACTTCTTTGTTTTGAAGGTCTGGGTAACTTGGAAAGCAAACTTCGATTCTTGCGAAATCCCTATTATACATCTTTTCGTATTTTATGATTCGCTCTACACAAATTACTTCTCCATTCGCAAGAAAACCCATTGGAGATGTTGGATTTATCCAGAAATAATTGTTTTTGATCACCAACAAGGTTTCCCCTTTTTCAATGATGTCCTCGCGAAAAAAAAGTGTTTTTCTAATGCCTGTATTCCATTGATTGGCTTGTTTGTTTGAAAGTGTCAATACAATTGTATTTTCGACGCCCACCTCCGCATATGAATTCTCGATGTTTTCATGAACCTCAAAGCCCTTTATGGCAAGTGTTGATTCGTCTATAAAATTGATTAATGGCTGTTCAATCGTTTTTAGGGTTCTTATTTTAGTTGCATTTTTTAAAATCGAAGAAAATTGGTGCGTCCTATGGGTTTCTTTAAGGTGACATTCCTGAATTTCCATCAATGGAAATATCCGTTTTAAAGTTTTGCCTTGAAGTGCTGGAGATAATTCCTGACCTACGGGTGGTAGCTGACCAGCATCACCGATAAAAACAATTTTACAGTCCTTTGAGCTAAAAACAAAGTTGAGTAAATCAGTGAATACATCTTCTTTGGTTTCTGAGTATGAAGAAAGCATAGACGCCTCATCAATAAAAAAAATGGTGTTCTTATGTACATTTTTTACTGGTGCCAATTTTTTAATTTCCTCAAGCTGACTTCCTCCAAAATAAATCTCTTTGTGAATCGTATGTGCCTTTTGACTGCAAAAAAGCGCTAAAACTTTAGCCGCCCTTCCTGTTGGAGCTAATAATCTTGTTTTAGCACCTGTTTTTTTAACCCCTTTGTTTAACAAAGAGGTCAACGTTGATTTTCCTGTACCAGCATATCCTGAAAGGATAAATATCTTTTTATTATCCGAAGGTCTTAAAAACAACTCAAAGGACCTTACGGCATTCGATTGATCATCAGACAAGTTCAACTCGGAAATGTCGTTAACGAAATCAAAAAAGGAGAAATGATTCAAAGTTTTGACTGATTATTAAAAAATACTATTGCTTTTACTCCCATAAAATTAAATATTGTAGATTTGTAATTGTCCAAAAACAAGATTTATTATGCAAAATATTTCATTGCTTCTCAAAAAATATTCAGTTCCATTTCTTTTCAGCGTATTAGGAATCGTTTTAATCATCGTTAGCCTAACTTCAGATCAACCTTTTGAATTCGTTTTGGCTGCAATAATCATACTTATTTGTTCTATATTCCTTTTTTTATCTGTTTCTGGAAAAGTTTCAAATATGTTAACCAATATTATAGGTGGTGTGTGTTTAGTAATTGCTTGTTACGCGTTCTATTCAGTAATGTCTACAGTTAGTGTATCCATAGAACACAATAACAATTACGCCTTAATGAAGGGACTGGCTATTCGAAACTTAAAAGATATTAAAAAAGCACAAAAAGAATACAATAAAAAATATCAATCTTATGCGTCAAATTGGAGTGAATTAATTGCCTTCATTGAACTTGATAGTGTTCCAAGAATTGAAAGAAAAGGTTCTATACCCAATCGTAAAATAACTGAAATCGAAAGAGATTATTTAATTCAATTTGGACTTTATAAGAAAGGAGACGCTTTTGATAACAAAATGTCTCCAAAAGAAGCCTATTTCCTATCGAAGTCTGACATTTGTCCTGATGAACTAAGAACATTTAAAATGGATACGATAATGGTGTCGTTTATCGAGACTCAATACACTCAAAACAACGCTTATCTAACGGAACGAAAGCAAAATAATTACGGTGACTTTAATGCC
>CAJQPH010000110.1 GCA_905480165.1 uncultured Flavobacteriales bacterium | reverse complement strand
GTCTAAATACAGCGCGTATAACGTGAACTACACCACACGCGTTTCACTTATAGACCATCAAAAAACAATCAATCATCAACAATTAAAAAGCACCGAGAAGTATTTAATTGGCAAATACAATCTTGAGGTTTTCACACTTCCACGAACGTACAAAGAAATTGAAATAAAAGACAAACAAACTACCAGTATTGACATACCTGCCGCAGGCACACTAGAGTTAAGATTAAAAACTCCTGCAACCGGTCAAGTTTTTGTATTAAGAAGCAACGAAAGTTATGAATGGGTTTGCAACCTTAATAAAACTTCGACCAAACAAAAATGGAACCTTCAGCCCGGTAAGTACAAAATTATTTACAGAGGAAAAAATCAATATTCTTCCTCTTACACCACAGAAAAAAGTTTTACAATTAAATCAAATAACACAATCTATTTAACCCTTTAATTATGGAAATATTAGGAAATAAGGACACGAGGTCAGGTTTTGGAGAAGGCCTTGCAGAATTAGGAGCTGAAGATGAGAACATTGTTGCTCTTTGTGCCGACTTAACGGGATCGTTAAAAATGAACGCCTTTCAAAATGCTTTTCCTAATCGCTTTTTCCAGGTAGGGATTGCTGAGGCCAATATGATCAGTCTCGCGGCTGGAATGACCATTGGAGGGAAAATACCTTTCACAGGAACTTTTGCTAACTTTTCTACCGGTCGTGTATATGATCAAATAAGACAATCTGTCGCTTATTCTAAAAAAAACGTCAAAATCTGTGCATCACATGCTGGATTAACACTTGGTGAAGATGGTGCAACACATCAAATTCTTGAAGATATTGGAATGATGCGAATGTTACCCAATATGACGGTTGTTGTTCCTGCGGACTTTAATCAAACCAAACAGGCAACGAAGGCAATCGCCAAACATGATGGCCCTGTATACCTGAGATTTGGACGACCCGTAATGCCTATTTTCATCAAGCCAGATGCCAACTTTCAAATTGGTAAAGCACAAGAAGTATACAAAGGAACCGATGTGACTATAATTGCTTGTGGCCACATGGTTTGGAAATCCATTGAAGCAGTGAAGGTGCTGACTGAAAAAGGAATATCCGTTGAGCTGATTAACATGCATACCATTAAACCTTTGGACGTCTCTGCTATTCTCAACTCCGTTTCGAAAACAGGATGTGTTGTTACCGCAGAAGAGCATATGGCGAATGGAGGCTTAGGCGAGGCGGTAGCTCAAGTTTTATCAAAAAACCACCCTTGCCCACACGAATTTGTTGCAGTAGATGACTCTTTTGGGGAAAGCGGGAAGCCTATGGACCTTTTGGATAAATACGGATTAGGAAGTGCCAATATTGTAGAAGCAGTTGAAAGAGCAATCGGAAGGAAAAACTAAACAGAATGATTTACAATTGAAAGCATTCCTTCAAATGAACCTATTTTCGGAAGACAACCATTGATTATCAGAAAGCAAAAACCTTTTTTTAATTCTTGATCTATTGAAATTGATGTATGAGAACCGTTAGATGTCCGGGACTAATTAGGTTTTTTGTGTGCTCTAATTAGGTATAAAGAGGTTTCATTAATAAGTAAATTGCCTTTCATTAAAAACTGTATAGAAAAAAATTATATTTGTTTAGCAAAGGTTCATCCAATGAAGGAATATCAACCAATACATGTACTTTTTTTTCTTTTGTTTACAGCGATGATTCTTCTTCCTATTGTCTATTTTGCTCCAAAAGATGGCTATAATGTTTTCGGAATAAACATTTCTTTTTTGACTTGGGAAAAGCTATTGAACCCCGTCAAACAGGAGCATAAAAATCTTGACTTTTTAAATGAGGTCAATATCAATGATAATTTAGATCCGGAATTCTTAAAAAATGCAAATTCAGACTCCATTTCCTTAGGGCTTCCAACTAAGGACACCGTTTTGGCCGTTAAAAGCAAAACAAAGCTCCATATGAACGAGATTTCAAAATCAAATTTATTCTCTTTCTTTTCGGAACTTTCAAGTGTTTCTAAAAAAAGTAAAAAAATAAATATATGTCATTACGGAGACTCTCAAATTGAAGGGGACCGGATGACTGCGTTTATTCGACAGCGTTTACAAACCCAGTTTGGAGGCGCTGGACCTGGGCTAATTCCTACAATAAATGCTTACAGTACAATTTCGTTTAAACAAAAATATTCAGCTAATTTTAAAAGAAAAATTCTATTTGGGAAAGATAAACTGTACAATAACAAATATGGAATTATGCTTTCCTCTGCCATATTTGAAGTCGATAGCTCAAATTCTCGAAAAGGAATTCAAACCGAAGCATGGATAGAAATAAATCCGTCAAACGTAGCTTATTCTAGATGTAAAGCCTACAACAACTTATCTGTTTATTACAACTCTTGTAACGCACGTTGCTCTATAGAAATCTACAATAATGAACAGCTTATAACCAAAGACACCCTTAATTCCGATGGTTTGCCCCATGCTTTTAATTGGAGATTTTCAAGTACCCCAGAAAAACTTAAAATCGTATTTAAATCAACTCAAAGTCCTATTATTAATGGAATTTCAATAGAAGGAGACATCGGTGTTCAAATGTCAAATATCGCGATGAGAGGTTCCTCAGGCACAAGTTTTGGAGCAGTAGATTACGGATCAATGTCATTTATGCATAAAACATTGAATACCAAACTTATTATTTTACAATTTGGAGGGAACTCAGTACCCCATTTTAAAGACAGTAGTGCCGTGAAAAATTATGCCTACAGATTTAAAAAACAAATAGAGTATGTACAACGCTGTTCAAGAAATGCGGCAATCATTGTAATTGGCCCAAGCGATATGGCGCAATACAAAGAAGGGATCTACTCAACCTATAAATTTTTACCCTATTGTGTTCAACAAATGAAAAAGCAAAGTTTGATAGCAGGAGCTTCGTATTGGGATTTATATGATGCCATGGGTGGGAAAAACTCCATGTTTGCCTGGGTCAACAATGGACTTGCCGGAAAGGACTACGTGCATTTCTCAAATAAAGGAGCGAGTAAAGCATCGCAATTATTTTACAACGCTTTCATTTCTACTTATAAACAATGGGAATACAACAATTTATCAATAAATAACAAAGCTGATGATAATCCGGAATAAGCTTTTTGTATTTATTGTATTCATGTTACCGAATATCTATTTTGGTCAAGAAATAGAAATTGGAAATGAAACGGTTCTCCCGAATACAATTTGTATTGACACCAATGCCCTAAACCAATTTCAATTTATCAATTTTGATGAGAATTATTTTCAATTTCCATCTGTTATGAGTCCAAATTGGAATCTATTCTATCAGAATTTAGACTCTATGATTCTTTGCAAGGATCGTAAAATGCAATTTTATCATATTGGAGGTTCACATATTCAAGCAGACATTTATACACATGATTTTAGAAACTTCGTTCAATCGAACTGGCCAGGTTTAAGAGGAGAAAGAGGCCTCGTATTTCCTTTCAACTTGGCAAAAACAAACAATCCAAGTAATTATCGGTTCACCTCTACAAACTCTTGGGATGGTTACCGAAGTGTCATTCATAGACCTAAATTCATACACTATGGAATTACGGGTGCCGCTATTTCATGTACTGACTCCTTAATTGAATTAAAATTCAAACACAAGAAGACCAGAGTAACACCTCCCATTCATGCAATGAGAATTTATCACAATAGGGGGCTTATTCCTTATGAATTCAACTTTGGTGATGACGAAATCTTAATTCAATCTGTACGGCGTTGTGCAGATAAGGGATATACTGAAATTAGATTTACAGACCCTATTGAATCAATCGATATGCAGCTTGCTCGGGTCTCAAAAAAGTCATTTCGACTGGATCTCTATGGATTTGAATTACTTAATGATTTACCAGGCATTTCGTACAATTCAATTGGGATAAATGGTGCTGGACTATATACCTATTTGGATAATGATAACTTTCTAAGAGACCTAAAGCTATCGCCACCAGACTATTTTGCGTTTTCTGTTGGAACCAATGACGCTTTTGTCCCTTACAAGGATTTTAAACCGCAAGTGTATCGTAAAAATCTAAAAAAAATGATGGATATTGTTTTAGAAGCGAATCCAAATTGTGCGATTTTATTGACTGTGCCAAATGATTGTTATTACAAAAAACGTTACCCAAATAAAAACACAGCCCGACAGCGGGATGTTATCATTGAACTTGCAAGAGAATATCAATGTGGCGTATGGGATCTATATGGCTTTATGGGCGGATTAGGCTCTTCTAATACCTGGAGAGAGGAAGGATTAATGAGGGATGATTATGTTCATTTTACAAAAGAAGGGTACCATCTTAAAGGTGAGTTATATATTGATGCCTTTTTGAAGTATTTGAACTTAAAAGAGTGTTTAAGGCAAATTGATAAATCAGGAAAATGACGAGATTCAATGGCCTTTTTACTTTTGACGAAAATCATCCACTGATATTTACCCAGCTTGATTTTTGGATCTTTTTTCTTTTGGTTCTGGCGATATTTAGCTACATCCACAAATACAAACTCACAAGAAGTGTATTTTTATTCGTTGTTAGTTTATTCTTCTATTTTAAAACATCCGGGTTACTCGTACTGTTGCTTTTTTCCAGTATAGTTATCAATTATTTTATCGGAAAGGGGGTTTGGAATACCCGTTCCCAAATCAAAAAGAAAGGATTCGTAACCCTTTCGGTATTGTTTAACATTCTCACCCTCGGATACTTTAAATACGCCTATTTTTTCACAGAATCTTTTAATAAAATGTTTCATACGAAACATGAAGTCTTCAATGTTTTCGCCCAAATGGGTAACAGCATTTTTGGTGAGGGTTCATTTGTTGACTATATCGTTCTGCCCGTGGGGGTTTCCTTTTTCACGTTTCAAAGTATAAGCTATGTTGTTGACATATACAGAAAAGAAGTAAAACCCGTTAAGAATTTCTTTGATTATGCATTTTTCGTCAGTTTTTTTCCCCAGCTAGTTGCTGGTCCAATTGTTCGAGCAAGAGATTTCATCCCACAGATAAGACAACCCTATCAATTAAATAAGACAGATTTTAGCTGGTCCATTATACAAATTGTGAAAGGCTTTATTAAAAAAATAGTTTTGGCAGATTATATTGCCATCCATTTTATCGATAAGGTGGTCGATGCCCCAGAGGCTTTTCCTGGATTTATAAGTATTCTGGCCATGTGGGGCTATTCTCTACAGATATATGGGGATTTTTCTGGATATACAGATATTGCCATTGGAGTTTCACGACTTATGGGATTCAAATTATTGGAAAACTTCAATTCTCCATACAAAGCAATAAGCGTTGCCGACTTTTGGAGAAGGTGGCATAAGTCTTTAGGCTCATGGTTAAGGGACTACCTATACATCCCATTAGGAGGCAATCGAAGCGGTGGCATCGGCACCTATATTGCTACCATGGTCATATTAATTTTCATGATATTTATCACGCAATGGTATTGGCTTCTGTTTATTTATTTGGGCTTATTAATTACTTATATTGGAATATCTCTAATTTTTCCGGGGTTCAAAAAGCATGTACATCGGGATCTAAACCTTCTTATTACCATGGTTATTGGTGGACTATGGCACGGCGCAAGTGAAAACTTCGTCATATGGGGAGCCATGAACGGTGCAGCATTGATTTTCTATAATCACTGGAGAAAAATTAGCCCTTATGAAAACTCATCTGGTCTCATCACTAGATTTTGGCGGATACTAATAACATTCAATTTTATTACATTCACGCGAATCTGGTTTAGACTCGAAGATGACGGAGCTCCGATAAATATGCTCAACCAAATATGGTATCATTTTGACCTCAATACTGAGACCTTCAACACCTTAATGATTGGGTTTGACACTGCTCTTTATATTATGGTATTTGGATATGTTTTACATTGGCTTCCATCAAAATTCAAAGATTTTGGCGAAAGAAAGTTTACCCGTATGCCAATGGTTTTTCAATCAATTGTAGTAGCTATAATGCTGATTATCATATATCAAGCCTTTTCAGACACGTTTAAACCTTTCGTGTATTTTCAATTTTAAGTCAGAAATATGCTCAAATACTTGACAAACGGGTGTTTCATATTGTATCTTTGCACACTTTCACTATAAAATCAAAATTCGTTCCCTATGAGTAAGATGAAATTATCGGAATTCAACTACGAACTTCCAGAAGAATTAATTGCAAAATATCCTAGTGAAAATCGTGATGAATCCAGATTAATGGTTGTTCATAAGGACACGGGTAAAATTGAACACAAGTTATTTAAAGACCTTATCACCTATTTCGACGAGGGAGATGTAATGATCATGAATAACACTCGTGTTTTTCCTGCGAGAATGTATGGGAATAAAGAAAAAACCGGAGCTAAAATTGAAGTCTTTCTTTTAAGAGAGCTAAATAGAGATAGTCTACTTTGGGATGTTTTGGTTGATCCAGCAAGAAAAATTAGAATTGGTAATAAGCTTTATTTTGGTGAAGACGATTCTTTAGTTGCTGAAGTAATTGACAATACGACGTCTAGAGGCAGAACTTTGCGTTTCCTATTTGATGGACCTTACGAAGATTTTAAAGCTAAAATAACCCAGCTTGGAGAAACACCACTTCCTAAGTATATAAAAAGAGACGTTGAAAAAACAGATGAAGAACGTTATCAAACGATTTTCGCAAAAGTAGAAGGAGCTGTTGCAGCACCAACTGCCGGACTTCACTTTTCAAGGCAATTATTAAAAAGACTTGAACTAAAAGGTGTTGACATGGCTGAAATTACCTTGCATGTTGGTCTTGGAACTTTTAGAGCTGTTGAAGTTGAAGACCTGACCAAGCACAAAATGGATTCAGAACAGGCATCAATTGACCAAGAAGCTGCAGATATCGTTAACAATGCCAAACGAAATAAGAAAAGGGTCTGTGCTATTGGCACAACTTCAATGAGAACCATTGAAACAGCCGTTTCAACAGATGGTTTTTTAAAACCTTATGATGGATGGACCAATAAATTTATTTTCCCTCCCTACGAATTTAAAATTGCCAATTGCTTGGTAACGAATTTCCACACACCTCTTTCCACTTTATTAATGATGATATCAGCATTTTGTGGTCACGAAATGATGCAGAAAGCATATAAAGAAGCAATAAAAGAGAAATATCGCTTTTACTCGTATGGAGATGCGATGTTGATTATTTGATGTTTACAATATTTTCATCAAGCTTCCAAACGCAAGATAAAGTTTGTTTTTTTTCCTTTACCTAGGAGAATGTATTTCTGATTGATTAAATCTGATTCACTCAGTGAAAATTGGTCGTTGACCTTTTCTTTATTTACAGATATTGAATTCGCCTTAAGTTCTCTTCTTGCTTCTCCATTTGATTTTAAAAATCCCGATTTTGAAACCAAGGCGTCAATTATTGAAATACCATTTGTGATGTCTTCTTTATTGATATTTGCTTGAGGAACCCCATTAAAAACTGCTAAAAAATCTTGATCTGAAAGTGAGATCAAATCTTCTTTGGTGGATTTTCCAAATAATATTTTTGAAGCATTAATGGCTTGTTCAAGGGCTTGCGGTCCGTGAACTCTCACAGTAATGTCCTCGGCAATTTTTTTCTGCAAAAATCTTTGATGTGGAGCTTCATTGTGAGTCGATTGAAAAGACACAATCTCTTCTTTAGAAAATAAGGTGAATATTTTTATAAAATTAGAGGCATCTTCATCAGAAACATTTAACCAATACTGATAGAATGCATATGGAGAAGTCTTATTGCTATCCAACCAAATATTTCCACTTTCAGTTTTACCAAATTTAGAACCATCTGCCTTTTTTATCAATGGAGTAGTTACGGCAAATGCAGAATTACCTGATTTTCTTCTAATCAATTCTGTCCCTGTAACAATATTCCCCCATTGATCTGAGCCACCTAATTGAACGATGCAGTTTTTATGTTGATTCAAATAGTAGAAATCATAACCCTGAACCAGCTGGTATGTGAATTCAGTAAAAGACATTCCTGTGTCTAACCTTGACTTTACAGAGTCTTTAGCCATCATGTAATTCACCGAAATATGTTTTCCAACATCACGTATGAAATCAAGAAAATTCATTGACTCAAACCAATCTCCATTATTAACGACTTCTGCTGCATTTTCTCCTTTAAAGCTCAAGAATTTCTCTAACTGACTTTGAACGCCTTTAATATTTAGCTCAATGGTTTCTTTATCTAAAAGATTTCTTTCTTGTGACTTACCTGAAGGGTCACCAACCATCCCTGTAGCCCCACCAATAAGCGCTATGGGCTTATGCCCTGCTCTCTGAAAATGAACAAGGGTCATGATTTGAACCAAACTTCCAATATGTAAAGAGTCCGAGGTCGGGTCAAAACCGATATAACCGGAAGATGAATTTTCCAATAAAGCTTCTTCGGTTCCAGGCATGATATCATGTATCATTCCTCTCCATCTCAATTCTTCAATAAAATTCATTTTATACAGTTAAGTCCTTAAATATTTCTTCTAGTGATTTACTTTCAGATTTTAAAGTCATCAAAATCATATTGTTTTCTTGAGCAAAACGGGATACATTAATCTTCAATTCCTCCATTGATGTACCTTTTAATAAAAAGCCTTTTTCATATTCTTCAACACCAGTAAGCCCTTTAACCTTCTTTAATTGAGATTTACTTACTTCTTGCTGAAATTCAACAAATAAATATTTTCCAGAAGCGTCTTTCTGTAATTCAGCAGTCGTTTTATTGGTAACAATCTCTCCTTTTGAAATAATTACAATTTTATCACATATCGCCTCGGCTTCCTGCATGATATGCGTTGATAACATCAATGTTTTCTCTTTACCAATCGTTTTTATAAGCTCACGGATTTCGACCAATTGATTCGGGTCTAGTCCAGAAGTTGGCTCATCTAAAATAAGTACCTCCGGATCATGTATAATCGCCTGGGCCAAACCAACTCGTTGTCTATACCCTTTGGATAAAGCTCCAATTTTTTTATGCTGCTCAACTTCCAAACCAACAGCATCAATCATCTCTTTGATTCTGTTTTTTAAATTGGGAACTTTGTATATTCTACCAACAAACTCAAGGTATTCTTTGACATACATATCAACATACAAAGGATTGTTTTCTGGAAGATAGCCGATCTTTTGTTGTGCTTTTAAATTATCAGTTCCAACCTTTAATCCAGATACATAAATTTCTCCTGAAGATACTGGGAGGAAACCTGTTATCATCCTCATCGTTGTACTCTTACCTGCACCGTTAGGGCCCAAAAAGCCAACAATTTCTCCTTTATTTACTGAAAAAGAAATATCCTTAACAGCAGCCTGTTCTCCAAAATACTTAAATACGTTTTTTACCTCAATAGACATAATTAGAACGAAATTAAACAAATATATCAATCATTCTTCTTGGAAGGTATTTGAATAGAATACAAGGCCGCAAAGAAACTAAATAAAGTAATGCCAGTTTGGGTTTCTAAAGTGTCCTCAAATAAGAAAGTAACCATCATTAGTACCATAAAAACAAACCCCAGAATTTGCCCATATTGTAACTGAGCTTTAACGTATAAAAAGAGAATTGCAAGGAATATAATCAAGCCCAAAACACCAAAAGTCAATAAAGTAGTTAAATACGTATTGTGTGCTCTAATCTGATTAACAGGGAGAAGTTTTGAATTGTTTTCGTTATACTTCTTGGTAAACGCGTCATCAACATCTCCAGTTCCCACTCCAACGATTGGGTGGTCTCTAAAGATTTCGAGTCCGGATTTCCAGGCCTCAATGCGTTGTAATAATGAATGTCCGTTTGGGTCATTTGTATGATGAATTTGATATTTCAAACCCTCGACTCTTCCCCAAAAACCAATTTTCATCTCTGCAACATTAGCCATCCCATTTTCAATCGCTTTGATTTCTTTGTTGTTTAATGACTGAACACCACCACCATTCTTTTTTAATCCTTTTGATTCTAAAAAGCGAGACAGTGTATATTTGAGGTTTTGGTCTTTATTATCCAATCCCTCAAAAGACATATTGGACTTTTTATCCCATTCAGACTTCATTCCGATGAAATCAGCTTTACCTGAACTATTGTGATCTGGCTCTGAAAACAATGAACTGATTAAAAAACCAATACCAACGGAGCACGTCAGGATCAAAAACCATAACGATTTAATTTTTCTCTCTGCAATAAGTCGAAATAAAACATAGGCAAATAATATGGTTATGATAGAAATTAAACCTGTTAAAACTTGACTTATGTAAGTATAAAACAACAACCAAACGATAAGAGGAATAATCAAATAGAAACCTTTTTTAGAGGTGTTCATCTCAAGAAGTATTGGTATTCCAAAGGCAATCATAATACCATATCGTATGTGAGAATTAAATCGTGACATTTCTCTAATCTCATTAAAAGAAAAATGATTTGGAAAATAAAAGTAGGAGACGGCATTAATTATACTAGTAATAACCAATGTAGAAATAAAACAAAATAAAATCATCCTGTAACTTTTACTTAAACTTATGGGCTTCGACAGTACAATAATAGGCACGGCTATTAACGATGATTTTCGTCTCAAATCATTAAAACCATAGTCTAAATTATCACTCCAAAACAAAGCTATTGCATGAAAAAGAAAGAAAAGAAGAAGAAGAATAAAAAATTTATTATTCTTTAAATTATTATAATAGGCTTTAAAATCGCCCTCTATAATAAGGTTTAATAAGCCAATTAAAATAGACATGGACATTAGGAACTTGCTACAGACAATTCCTACTGCAAAAAGACAAAGCACGACTAGGTGCACATAATGATGAAAGAATATGGGCCTTTTAATTTGCACTATGGATTGAGTAGTTTACTGTATTCCGAAGAACTTTTTAATATTCTTTTAGACTGGTTCATTGCATCACTAAATGAAAATGAATGAACTGTTTTTCCTTTCTGAAAATAAAATCTCGCAACTATTTCATTTTCAATTAATGGAACTATCTCTATTTTGTAGCGTTCCAAATCCGTAATTAAATCTCCTTTTAACTTTTTCTCGAGAGTCAAAAACTCTGATTTAATGTCGCTATAAGCACTGTCTTTTTCTAAGATTTCTTTTATTTCTAGTAACTTTTTTTCAACGGTTGTAGAATACTCGAAATCCGGCCGGTTTTCAACATATGAAATAAAATCATTGTAAACATTTTCCTCTAGCTCAAATTCTTCAGGTCGTGAGATTGAATCAATATCAGCTACATATTGATTCACAAATTCAAAAATGAAGTCATTGATAATGATCTCACTTGTGAGCTCACTATATGCCTTTTTTATCAATTGAACGTCTGGAACAATTCCTCTTCCATCAATGACATCTCTTCCATTTTTTGTTTTAAATGTTCTTATTAATGAATCCGAAATTTCTTCTGGAGTATTATCCATATTTCGGTCATAATATTCAAGCCTTTGAACACAACGTCCAGAAGGGGTGTAATATTTAGAAATGGTAACCTTTAATTTTGACCCATATTTTAAATCATAGGTTCTCTGTACCAAACCCTTCCCAAAGCTCTGCTGACCAATAATTACAGCTCTATCCATGTCCTGAAGACTTCCTGCGACAATTTCACTTGCTGAGGCACTGTTTTCGTTAATCAAAACAACCAATGGAATATCCGGAAATAAAGGCACCTCTCTTGTTATAAACTCTCTATTTTCTTTTTCAACTCTTCCTTTGGTGTAAACCACCAATTCTCCTTTTGGGACAAATAAATTCACGATTTTAACGGCTTCAAAAAGAAGCCCACCACCGTTATTTCTCAAATCCAATATCGCATATCTCATACCTTCATCCTGTAGCTTTTGATATTCAGATTGAACACTTTGAAATGCAGTTTGCGAAAAACTTGAAAGCTTTACATAAGCAATCTCGTCATCAATCATTCCTGAATATGGGACATCAGGTATCTTAATTTGTTCACGTTCAACATTAAACATTTTGACACTATTCCCTCTTTCCACTTCTATTTTGATCGAGGATCCTTTAGGTCCCTTTAAAGCAGTTGAAACCTCTTCAGAAGTTTTTGCCGCCATTTGAACACCCTCAATAGAAATGATTTTGTCACCGGCTTTTAATCCACTCGTCTGAGCTGGTTTACCTTCATAGGGCTCGACAATGTATGTAGCCCCTTTAATTGAGCGAATCAATGCACCTATTCCTCCATATTCACCGGTAGTCATCAATCTATAATCCTCCATATTGGACTCATGGTAAAAAACAGTGTACGGATCAAGCTCTTTAAGCATGGCATCAATAGCGACTTTGGAGATTTTGCCCGTTTGAGGTTCATCAACAAAATACAATTCTAGATGCTCATGAACCTGGTCAATTAACTCTAGGTTTTTTAAAATCTCAAATTCCCGAGATTGACCGAAAGCTTCTTTTGACTGAACAATAAATAAACTGGTAATCAGAAAAAAATAAAATTTTATCATTTTGAGTCTTGGATTTTATTTAACAAATGAATCAGGTGTTTTTCAAGATCACAAAAGTCTAATTTTTCATTAGAATTGTAGACTACTGCGTAAAGCACCGATGACTCCGAAGAATTGTTTTTTTGAATTAAAAGCGTTTTGCTTTTGCGAAGCACTTCCCGAATACATCTCTTAATGTAGTTGCGATTAACAGCCTTTTTTATCTTGCGTTTTGGGACAGAAATTAAAACCTGAAAAGGAACGTCAATAAATGGTATTTCTTGATGTAAAATGGTGAAGACAGAATTTCTTACTCGTTTACCCCCATTAAATAGGTCATCGATTGCTGTTTGTCTTGATAAAACAAGTGATTTGTCAAAGGTATTATCCATGTAAATCTTTTATCAACTTATTTCTTCATAATCATCATAATCAGAATCATTTTTATGGCCCCTAGAAAGTATGGCTTCAGAAATATACTGAAAAGCATTAACAGTTTTAAAAAGTATTCCTACCAGAAAAAAGAAACCGATGATCTTAAAAACCCAGCCGATTATTGCTGTTGATTCAATATCTAGAATACTTTCTTTAAACCAAAATGCCACCTGATTATTTGCTATATCTGGTCTCAAAACGAATCCAATAAAAGCCAAAAGTGACAAGACAATAACAAGAATTTCATACTTGGGATTAAACTTACTTGAGGAAGAACCAATGCCCATTCTCGACAGCATCATTACATTCTTTTGATTTTTTTGAAATTTCCCAATAAAATAGAGTGTCAAAATAAAAATTATAGGATATAAACTAGCTATCGCTACATCTCCACTATTTATGTCTATCGAGAAAAGAAATATGACATTCACTAAAAATATATACTGGATCCCTTTAAAAAAATAGGTTTCGCCTATACTTCTCGACTTTCCTGCATTTAGAAGCATAAACCCCATGTCAACAAAAAACCAAAGGAACCCATATATTGCAAAAAAAACCCCTAATTGAAAAGTAAGTGTGAGAATTTCCATTTTTACCTAATTTGAACCATCAATCTTATCTTGACCATTTCTGTATCAAAGGTAATACTTTACAAATGGGAGACTATAAAGTTTAATTGAAATTAACAAGAATTTCAGAATTAGTCAACTACTTGAATGACTGTTCTTCGGTTCTTAGTAAATTGGTCTTCGGTGCAACTATCACAAATCACATCGGGTTCGTCTTCTCCTTTGTACCCTCCTGTAACGAGGGATCTATCAAAACCTTTTGACACCAAATAATCAATGGTTCTCTCCATTCTTTTCTTTGATAACCAAATATTATATGATTTTGTATCTCTCCTGTCACAATGAGAAACTACTGACAGTTTTACACCCTCTTTGTTCGAGAACTCACCAACAAATTCTTTCAATGTGGATGTGTTCTTTGAATTATGGAAACTAGAATTCAAATCAAAATAAATAATCGTTTCAATGGGTTCTTTTTTAACCTCTACAATTTCAATTATTTCATCTGGTTGATTTATTGGTACAAGCACTTCTACATTCTGATCTGCAGCATCAGTAACGATTACGGTGTATTCTCCCTTTACAAGTCCCTGAGGATCCTCGATTTCACTACCGTTCGACCACTTATAAGAATATGGAGGTACTCCACCCTTTGGGGTTAAGTCTATTTTACCATCTGAACCTTCAAATACAGAAACATCCGTGCCCTCTGCTGACGCAAATAAAGGAGGTATGGGAAGAAAAGAAGAATAATAGATATCGCTCATTTCTGCATCACGATTGCTCGACCAATAAAAAAAGTGATCAAATATTGTAAAGTAGGCATCAAACTTAGGTGAGTTAATTACCCCGCCTAAATTTACTGGCTCAGACCATGAATCCCACGTATCACCGGTCCGTAAGGAATAAAAGATATCAGCATCACCGTAACCACCAAATCCGTTAGAAGCAAAATAGAGAGTGTCATCATTATCGGAGAGAAAAGGAGAAATTTCGTATCCTGAAGAATTTACATTTGAACCTAAAGAAGCTGGAGCCGTCCATTTATCATCAATGAATTGGGAAAAATAAAGGTCTTCCTTACCCTTGGATTCAGGCCCATCGTATGAAATAATAATCGTATTGGACTCTCGGTTAATATGAAAACCATAAAAACTTCCTTCAATGTCTAGATCTGGAATTTTTAAGTCATGAGGAGAGCTCCATCCATTTCCTTTTCTGTCCGCGTATGCTATTCCTTTTTTGAGGTCTTTTTTTCCATGATATGCGCCAAGCAAATACACTTTGGATTCATCAGCATTAAAACCAACAATACAATTGTTAAACTTATTATTCAGGGCGTGTAATTCGCCACCCTTACTGTAATCTTTATCCTCCAATCTTTCACTTTGCCAGATGTCTTGATCATTGTATCCACCAATTGAACTTGAATCAAACGACCTCGAGAAATATAAGGTTGATGTCTCCCTTGAAAAAATAGGAAAATTCTCTTCGTAAATTGTATTTACTTCACCTCCTATTCTGTGTGGTGGTTCAATATCCGTAAATTGAGAAAAACTCAAATTACATGTAACTAAAAATAAAACTAATAAACAACTCTTCATAACTCTCTTATTATCTTCCTATCATTAAACCTAAGGTTAATTCATGACCTCCCGAGCTGTAGCTATTGAATCTAGATACAGAAAAATCATAAGAATAACCAAACTTAAATCTTTTACTAATGTTCATTCCAACCATTGCAATAACCGCATCAGTGTGTCTGTAACCCAATGTCATCCACAACCAGTTTTTATATTCTAATTGGACGTTGGCATCAATTGATACCGGAGCGGGTGTCATGTACTTTATTAAAAATCCAGGAGTTAATGTAAAACTATTATTAATTGGAATTTTATACCCACCAAGAATCGAATAATGCAATTGAGGGTCAAAATTTGCAGTTCCCTGACCAAATTCTACCATGTCTCTAGTCAATTGCTCTGCAGCAAGTCCAAAAAACAAATTTTTAGAATACAAATATAAACCGGCTCCCACATCCATAATATATTTGTTCGACTGATTTTGAATAAAATTATCATAGGTCGGGTCATTGTACTGATTTTGATCAGGAGCCATAATATTCAGAACCTGAGCTTGATCTGCCAAAAAAGAATTGTTAGACAATCCCGCTTTAACGCCAAAGGACAAATTTACTTTTTTGGTTATCGGCATATGAATCGCATACGTTCCTGAAAAAGAAAATTTTCTAAATGCCCCATATTGATCTGCCAAAAGCTGCCCACCAAAAGTGTGTTTTAATTTACCTGTTTTGATGTCTGGATTTTCAACAGGACCGCTACTCGTTCTAATTCCAGGATTGTAATATTTTGGCGTAAAACGAACGGGTACAGAAAAGGCCAAATAAGATGTTTTTGGAGAGTCATCTACACCTAGCCATTGCCAACGCCCTGACATCGTAATGTCGACAAAATCATAAACACCAGCTGCTGCCGGGTTTATCATGAATTGGTTTCTTTGAAACTGTGAATACTGCGGGATTTGCTGTGCATTTAATGCTCCACATATTGTTAACGCAAAAATAAAAATAGTTGTTTTCATAGTTAGTCTGTTATTATAGTGACAATGCCAGTCTTGTTTAAGGTATAGTTGTCATTAAACTCAATTATAAAGTAATACGATCCTACTGGAAGCTTATTTCCATTATAGTTTCCATTCCATGGTTTTTCACTGTAAGTTCCTGAAGAAGATTCAAAAACTTTGCTGCCCCACCTGTTGTAAATACTGACCACATTACTTGGATATATCTCGTCGATACTTCCTAGTTCCCAAGTATCATTTACTGAATCATCGTTGGGCGTAAATGCCGTAGGAATTATAATATCACAACTTTCAAAAGTTATGGTAACTGCAGAAGGGGGCCCCTCACATCCATTTTCGGTGGTGGTAACATAATAAGTAGTACTTCCCAATGAAGTCGAAGGGGTGAAAGAATCAGAGTTTCCTATAAGTTGTAACAATGACTCATCAGAAAACCATGAATACGAACCAATTCCACCACTAACCTGTAAATCAAGAGGTTCGGAGTTTTCGCAATAGATCGTATCTTGTGATACAATGGGCATATCAGGTATAGAATTTATAGTTATAGTCTGTGTAGCATTTATTAGAACACTACAAAAATTGTCGTTTAGTGCTGTCAAGATATAAACTCCTGACGTATTTCCCAAGTCTATACTCGAAATACTTGAATTTATAGAATATGATATTCCATCCAATGTGTATTCTAATGTAAATTCAGGTATGCCACTGACTTCAGCAAATAGGTTGTTAATTACATCTCCATCACAGTATGTGCCCTCTCCCGTAAAGCCCGATAATGTTGGAAGTTCATTGACCGTGACATCAAAGGACACTTCATTACTACAAGCTCCATTCTCGTCATATATATATACCGTCTGAGAGACTAGGATTGGATCAATAATAATTGTACCACCATTACTTTGAAGGCCATTGTAAAAACTCTCATTACCAGACAAATTCGATCCGAAAATACTCAGTGGGAGAGAATAAATCCCACATACTTCTTGTGGACCAGGATTGGTAATTGATGGTGTATTGTCTATGATTACTGTAAAACTAGATTCATCAGCACAAGTTCCCAAAACATCATAAATATAAATTGTCTGGGTGGTGGTAATTACATCTCCAGGATTGAGCTGCAGACCTCCTCCATTGCTTTGTGTGTAATATCCCTGATCTCCAGAAAGGTTTGTTCCTG
>CAJQPH010000109.1 GCA_905480165.1 uncultured Flavobacteriales bacterium | reverse complement strand
AGAACCTACATTGATATTCTAATGAAAGCTTTTATTCCAGACACTTCAGGCTTTGCAGGTTCGAGTTACTTTTTTTATGATTTAAATGCAAAGTTCAATTATAAATTGTCGGATAAAGATCGAATTTTTCTAAGCGGTTATTACGGAAAGGATGTTTTTAATTTTTCAGATACTGAAGGTGGG
Organism: uncultured Flavobacteriales bacterium; assembly: GCA_905480165.1. Lineage (GTDB taxonomy): Bacteria > Bacteroidota > Bacteroidia > Flavobacteriales_D > Crocinitomicaceae > UBA952. Next base: position 5,707 of record CAJQPH010000109.1, on the reverse strand, counting down.
TTTAGTGCAAATATGCCTTGGGGTAATGGCATTGCCGCACTTCGATGGAATCACTTGTTTACGAACAAGTTGTTTATGAACGTTACAGCAACTGTTTCTGACTATATGTTTCAGTTCGGCTCTGCACAAGATCAATTCAGATTCAATCTTTTATCAGGAGTTAGGGATGTAGGTTCTAAGGTCGACTTTTCTTATTATCCAAATACAAGACATTCTATTAAATGGGGAGCAAACCATATTTTTCACACTTTCACACCAACGAGTGTTTCTGCGGAATCAGATTCGGTGGTCTTTGATACCGGTGAAGCGCAAAAATTATTTTCTCATGAGTCTGCCTTATATTTAATGGATGATTTTGAAGTGAATGATAAGCTCAAGATGAATATAGGACTTAGATATAGCATGTATCATCACGTTGGTCCATTTACGAGATATATTAATGGCGGTGTTGGTGCGGCTGACAGTACGATTCAATACCCTAACGGAGACTTAATACAGTTTTATCATGGTTTGGAGCCACGGATATCACTTAGATGGTTGTTGCCCGATAATAGTTCCATTAAGGCGGGTTATTCTTATAATTACCAGTACGTTCATCTAACGGCTCTCAGCGCTGTTTCTTTACCAACAGATATATGGTATCCAACAACTGATCTTGCGAAGCCTCAAATTGGTTATCAGGCGAGTGTAGGATACTTTAAAAACTTTTTTGACGACATGCTTGAAACATCTGTAGAAGTGTACTACAAAAAGATGAATAACATGATTGAATACAAGGAAGGAGCACTTCCTGGTGACAATGTGAATGACAACACGGACAATTTATTGGTGTACGGTGAAGGTTGGTCCTATGGAATAGAATTTTTTATTAAAAAGTCTTTAGGTAAATTTACGGGATGGGTAGGCTATACGTGGGCCAAGTCTGACCGTTTATTCCCAGATCTGAATGATGGAAATCTTTATGCAGCGAAATACGATCGACGTCATGATTTGAGTATTGTTGGAAGCTACAAGATGAATGACAGGTGGACTTTCAGTACTTCATTTGTATATGCTACAGGAAATACATTGACCCTGCCGTCATCATGGTATGTGCAAGAGCAGAACTTGTTATTTAATTATGGCGCAAGAAATTCTACACGAATGGCACCATATCATAGACTTGATTTGAGCGCAATTTTATACAGTAAGGCTTACAAAACCAAAACAGACGTTACTGGTGAAACCATTCGCGTGAAAAAGAAATTTAAAAGCAATTGGGCTTTCTCTATCTACAATGTTTACAATAGAGCAAATCCATTTTTCTTATATGTAGATAATGACGGAAACTTCCTTGACGGAGACTTTCAGCTAACGGTAAAACAAGTATCACTTTTTCCTATAATACCAAGCGTGACTTGGAATTTTGAATTTTAAATGAAAAAAATAATTTACATTTTTATTTGTGTTTCAATTGCCTCATGTACCAAAGAGGTTCAAATTGATATACCAGGCTATGAAGAACAGCTCGTGATTGATGGTGTAATAGAAACTGGACAACCCGCTATTGTTCTTTTGTCGAGCACGGCCAATATTTATTCTCCAACCAATTTAGAGGCGTATTTAAATGGTTTTATTTCTGGAGCGACAGTAGTTGTGTCAGATGGGACTGTAACTGATACACTTATTGAAATTTGTACCGATAATTTACCTCCAGGAACAGAGGAAATTGCAGCTGCTTTTTTTGGAATTCCTCTAGAAGAACTGGCTAATTTAAATTTATGCGGTTATTTTTCAACTCAAATTGTGGGAGAGGTGGGTAAATCTTATTCGTTAAACGTTCAAGTGGATGGTAATAATTACACTTCATCAACCACAATTTTAAATCCTACTTCACTAGACTCATTGTTTTGGAAACCAGAAGCTCCTTTAGAAGATCATGGTTTCTCATGGGCGGTATTGTCTGATCCAGCAGGATTGAATGATGCTTATCGATGGGAGATAAAAAAACTTAACATCCTTGATGACGGAAGTCAAGACCCTTTATTTTACAAGCCTTTTGGCCCGTTTTTCGACGATGCTTTTTTTGATGGCCTCACCTTTGAATTTGCCTATGAAAACCCCATCAGTTTTTTCGACGAATCTGTCGAAGAACAGTATCGTGGTTATTATAAACAAGGTGATTCGATATTGGTAAAGCTCTCTAAACTTGGAAGGGCAGAGTTTGATTTTTTTGAAAAGAAATACAATCAAATGTATACTGCTGGAAATCCTTTTGCCACACCAACAAACATACCCACGAACATTGAGGGAGGAGCATTGGGCGTTTGGGCAGGGTTTTCTCCTTGGAGTGATACCTTGATTTGTCAACCTTAAGGCGTCAGGAGCTCGATAATAGCTCTTTCATTTGGGAATTTTGAAATGAGCTGATCTGTACTAAACAACTCAAAATCCTTAAAATTAAAACCAGGGGAAACAACACATGATACCAATGCGTATGAATCTGTTTCAAGAACTGAACTCCCAAAAATGGTGTTCCCTTTAATTAAATGATACGGCCTGCATTCATCTCCATGGGTTTTACCTAGTATATATTCTTTATGGGCACCTTTCTCCAGTGTATGAATCGAGATAGGACTGCCTTCATGGTGAAACCACAATTCATCATTTTTAATGCGATGGAAATTGGAAACATTTTCCGAAGTCAGTAAAAAATAAATAGAGGTCATCAATACCCCATTTTCATCCTCAGTTTTTAGTTTTGAGCGGTAGTTCTCTGCATAAAAGCCACCTTCAGGATGCTTTTTTAGATGAAGCTCTTTAACGAGTTCGTCGATTCTATTCAATGGGGCCTGGTTTAAATGGTGAGCCACTACTTCTGGTAATGGGAAAGAAATACTTTAAGTCAATGGAAAGATATGAGCCGTTTAACTCATCAATAGTAGTTAGGTCGTAGCCTTGATTTTGATACCTTGTAAGTATAATGAATAGCGGAGAAAACGGTACTCTAACGGATCCTCCCATGTAGAAAAATCCTGATTTTTTAGTTCGGTATTCAAAACCGATATTCGCATTAAAATCAGCACTTATTTTCTTTCGAAAATCAACATATCCATCATAAATAAACGAGTGCAATCCATCTGGATTGATTTGATTCCCAATACTTGAAGGTTTATAAACAACAGCAATTCCGAGAGAAGCGTTTGCATACCATTCCTTATTCATTTTGATATAAATCAAACAGTTTAAAGGAATATTGTATTCGATAAAAGAAGCGTTGTCAGACACATAGAGATTGGAGTCAGGAACCTCCATATCGATGTTGAAATTTCTTTTTGTGAAATTTATACCCGTCTCAAAAGCAATTAATTCAGTGATGCCAAATCTAACGGTGGCACCCATTGAATATCCAATGCTTTGACGAATAGAACTATTAAAAGACTCATTGGTAAATGATAAGGACTTTCCTCCAAGAATATTATTGGGAATGACCGATTGATACTGTATACCAAAATAGGAGGGAACCCTATTCGATTGAGAATGACCCAAAGAGGAAATAAAAACAAAGATTATCGCAATTGCTTTCATTTATGAATTTCTGTTTGTTTTTCGAGATGTTTCATATGCTTATAATAACTCACAATACTTAAAAGTAGTATTCCCATTCCAAAAACAACAACTGCCCACCTCAAAAAACGAAATGGAATAATGGGCTTTTTATGCTTTTTTTCAACTTCATAGTTCATTTCCATGGTTTTCTTGTAATTCTTTTGATGAATCGCAAAAAGGGTATAGGTCTGTTGTTTTTTCTCTTGAGTATCTTCTTGGAATTCTATTTTATCTACATTCAGCATTTCCCTAAAGTCATTCGCTCGATTGATATCTGTAAATCGATAGACCATATACTTAGGATTGGTTGGGTGCTGCGTGTAATTCACAAAACCAAGATCGAGATGTTCTATTGGGTTTTCCATGTAGTGTTGTACTCAAGTGGTTTTCGATGAGACTTTGGCCAATCATCTTTGGAATAACCCAAATAAATTAAACCAAGGCATTTGTCATTAGTTTCAAGTTCTAAGAATTGATTCATCAAGTCTGTGTATAAGATTTTAGGTGATGACCAAAATGAGCCGATACCATATGCCGTTGCTGTAAGCTGCATGTTTTGTACAGCACAAGCTACTGCCTCAATTTCTTCTATTTCAGGAATGCGTTCTTCTTTTTGTCGGGACATACAAACGGCCACTACTACAGACGAAATGAGAGGTCTACGAATAAGTTTAGCCAATTTCGCATCATTTTGCTCATTGCTGGCAGTTTCTTGAAGATAAATCTTTCCCAATTCTTGGCTTAAATCGCTTCGGGAATTTTCTGATTCAAAAACAATGAAGCGCCAAGGCTCAGTCTTTCCATGATTTGGGGCCCACTGTGCATTGTTAAGCATTAGCTCAATTTGATCACGTTGAATCTTTCTTGACGAAAAGGACTCAGGTCGTATTGATCGTCTTGACCGAATTAGCTCAGTGATTTCTGACAGGTTAAATTTCATGAAAATTTTTAGGCGAATTTACGAACTATAAACCATTAATTACAATAGTTCTCTCGATATACTTTAGCGCTTTCCATGCCAAGTGCTATTGCTTTTCTTAAATCTCTACAGCATCCTTTTTCATCTCCATTCATTCTTCTAATCAGAGCACGCATGTAGAAATAATTTGGATTTGTCTTGTTCAGTAAAATGGCCTGGTCAAGATCAGTTATGGCTGAACCGTATTTATTCATGTTGAAATGTAGAAATGAACGAATTGAGTATAAATGTGAAATAGATTCTGGGTCTTTTGGGACATCCATTGTAATCCGAAGTCCTGCGTTTAGCAAGTTTAAAGCCTTGTCGTACTTTCTTTGGTAAACATAGATATCTGAAATTTTAGCGTAGCTATCCGCTAAGGTTGTATCCATGTATAAAGCCTTTTGATATAAATCCAATGCTCCGAGAGTATCAAGTTTTTCAAGCTTCTTATCTCCTTTCAACAGTACTTTTATGGCTTTCTTTTGAGCCAACGCCGATGAACACATTATAATAAAAAGAAGAACAATTACTCTCACAATTCAAATATATTATTTTTTAAATGATTCCCCTAAAGAGTTGATTGTATTCATACAAATAGTTTATCTTTGCATCAATTATGGCCTCTTGGAGCAACTGATACTAAAAGTATGTAGTCGCGAACCACAAGTCAAAAAGGCCTCGTGGCGCAACTGAATAGCGCACCTGATTACGGCTCAGGAGGTTACAGGTTTGAATCCTGTCGAGGTCACTCTAGCGGAGAATTGGTTAAAATTAACTGGTTCTCCGCTTTTTATTTTTGCTAAATCCTCTGATAATAAAGGGATAGCGGAGAAAATAGAATTTACTCTTTTGGTTTGAACTTTGCCTTTTAACTTGTCGTAACCTATTCCGGATGGAAACACTAAATTTTGTATTTTCTTCTTTTGAGGTAAATCGCCAGAAGTCCATAATTCACTGAGGTTAGAAGACATTTTTAATGCTTTGTCTATTGCTTTTTGAAGGTTTGAACTCGAAATTTCAGAACTGAATAAATTTGACTGTATATTCTTTCTTGAAAAAATTAAAATGATTAAAATATTTAAACGATGAAAACACCAATGCCAATAGACCAGTTGCCAAGCTTCATTGCAAAAAGCAACGGCTCGAACCAGCCAGGAT
>CAJQPH010000108.1 GCA_905480165.1 uncultured Flavobacteriales bacterium | reverse complement strand
AAGGTATTTTTTCTTTTTGAAGCCAATATTGTACCGCTTTACCCGACAAGTTCATAAAGGTGGTGGGTTTAATTAAAATGATTGTACGTCCCTTATATTTAACTTCAGTTTTTTCACAAAGTCGATCAACTTTAAATGGAGCTTCTGCATCTTTTGCCAGCCTATTTAATACGTCAAATCCAATATTATGACGTGTGTCATCATATTGAGCTCCAGGGTTTCCTAATCCGACAACTAAATATTTCATTCTTTTAATTTACCAGTGGGGGCAAGCATCACAAGTATTTACAGGCCTTAAATAAAATATCCAACCCGCAACCACATGGTATTCGAGATAGCCAAACTTATGGCTTGCGATGGCATTGTAATCTCCCGGTCTTGTTTTGACATTATTTTGAAGCATATAACCTGCACTTGCACCTGGCTGAATATAAAAATGTTTGAAAAACTCTAATCTGAGATCAACATGAATCGAAGCTGCCAAACCAGACAGCGAGGTCGTTTGTACTGTCTTTTGACCTGCAAAAGTGAAATCACTAAATGATAAAATTGTTCCTGCTCCAAAACCAAACATAGATGAAACTCCAAACCATGCACTGTTCTTTTCTCTATACCATTGATCGATTCTTGTTATTTCTGCTCGAATATAGTTGAGACCGTTTGTATTTTCATAATGAAATGTGGCTTCTTCTGTAATAACGGGTTCATTTAAATAATAACCCGACCAATTGGTCTCATTATCTAAACCAGGGTTGATTTGACCCGTTAGGGTATAGGGCGTATTATCACGCAAAACATATTTAAGATGATCATATCCCAATGAAACTGCCCAGTGGTGTTTGAATAAATATCCTATTCTTAAATTGAACTGTGGAACCGTTAGTTTTTTGATGTTAAAATAACCATCAAAAGAAAAAGGTTCGGGTCTATCCGTAGCCTGGGCGCCACCAATCGTGAAATTATACCCCGACCCAATAAAATTTATGTCGCTTTTACCGTAATAACTGCGATTATAACCCCATTGAGCAAATATCGCACCTTTGGCGTACGATTTTTTAGGCTTAGGCCTATTAACCCTTTGGGCATTTAATAAAAAAGGCCCTAATAGAAATAGAATAATATATATCTTTTTGGTCATCTTGCAATTATTTTTAACCATTCATTTTGGGTCATGATATCCTCTAAAACATAGTGCTGCGTATCATTAACATCATGCCATTCAACCAACCCAATGGATTTTCCATAATATCGAATAATCTCTATACTTTCTTCGTTTTTCAATGCCAATTTATCGTCACGATTAGTAACCCTTAAAGTTTCAATAAGTTTCATACAATTCATTTTTTTTGAAAGAATATCCCTTTTCGTAAACCCATTAAACCTTCTACGTGAGTCGACCTCAATAACAAAAACATCTGAAATGCCAGAAAATTGAGATTTAAAATGTGTCTCTATACTATCAAGGGGAAATAATTTGTTTTCGTTAACGAAGGCGGGTTTAATAGCGCCAGTTGCATCTACAACCAAGTGTTCCTGTACAAGCATGGAATCCAATAAAAAATCATACGTTTCTGTATGTCGCCCGTCTTGGGTAAAGGTCTCTAAAAGTATATGTTTGCCATTTGAACGACTGATTCCATAGACCCTATGAAATAGCTCATACATGCCGTTTTTAATCTCTCGGTATTGATATATTTTTGGGACTGTATCATACGGGTAAAAAAAAGATTGATTCGCAATTACAGGATTATTACTTTGACTTTTCTTGTCCTTTTTTTCGGAACAAGAAATTAAGGTTAAAGCAGTTATTAATCCTAAAACAATCCTTGTCATTTGGTCATTTTTAAAAATGAAATCTCGTTTTCATTAAGATGTCGATACATACCACGGGGTAAGTCTTTCTTAGTCAATCCGGAATACCTTACACGGTCTAATTTAATAACAGCAAAACCCATTGCCTCAAAAAGTCTATTAATTACCCTCGTTTTTCCTGAGACAAGTTCAATACCAACCTCTCTGGATGTTCCTCCCTCTACATGTTCGGCATTAGAGACTTTCGTTTTTCCGTCATCAAGGTCCAATCCACTCATAAGTTTATTTAAGTGAATAGATGAAACGGGCTTATTAAGTTCTACATGGTATATTTTTTTAGATTGATATTTTGGGTGATTCAATTTTTTAATGACGTCACTATCGTTCGTCATTAATAACAATCCAGTCGCCTCTCTATCCAATTTATCTACCGGAAAAAGTAGTTCTTTACATGCTTTTTGAACTAGGGATAGAACTGTTTTTCTACCCTTAGGATCATCTATTACTGTTCCGAATCCTTTTGGTTTGTTAAGGAGAACATATCTTTTGTGGGCAGATTTTATGGTTTCTCCGTCGTATTTCACTTCATCATTGGGCTTTACTTTAAATCCCAATTCCGTTACGACTTTATCGTTGATCATAACAACACCTGCTGCAATAAGAACGTCGGCCTCTCTTCTCGAGCATATTCCTGCATTCGATAAAAATTTATTCAACCGGATTTCATCACTAAAAGAGGGTAAAGGATCTCCTTTTTTTACCTTTTGACGAAATTCAATATATTTTCTTTTATCCCTTTTGGATACGTTTTTATCTGCTTTTGATTTTTTTCTTTCTGAAGCCATAATATCATCTTCTTATTGTAAAACACAAAGATACGTAAATTCAAAAGTGCAACACCTTAAAGCTACTACTATTCCGCTTTAAGAATGCCAATGTCGGCTATAAGCTCATCTACCTCGTCTGGATTTGTTCCATCGTAATATCCACGAATTCTTTTTTGAGGGTCAATTAAAACAAAGTTGTTTGTGTGAATAAAATCGCCTCCTGCGTCTCCTAGGTTTTTAGCTTCTGCAGGCTTTAATAGGAAAAAAGATTGTCGAGCTAAACCATATAATTTGGTTTTATTACCTGTGAAGAAATGCCATTTGCCATTGATGGCTTCGTGACTTTCAGCGTATTTTTTTAATGCCTCAATAGAATCATTTATAGGGTCAACTGTAAAGCTCAATATCTTTATTTCATTATCATCACTGTATGCGCTCTGTACACGTTGCATTTGCTTATTCATTATGGGACATATTCCCTTACACGTGGCAAAAAAATACTCAACCACCCAAATTTTTCCCTCAAGTTCCTTTGATTTAATGAGGTCCCCATTCTGATTTACAAATTCAAAATCCTGAATTTTATGCCCACTGGCTTTGTTTCTTAATTCTGGGTCGACTACATCTGGAACAAGTTCAGAGGGATTGATAATCGGAAGCTTTTTTTTATTCGATTCCATCATATAATAATAGGCAATAGGAATGGCAATCATTAATATGATAAATACAAAAACGATTCTTTTCATAAATTAGTTCGACCTCTTAAAGATTTAATAACTTCTTTTTTCCGCTCTTCTATACCACCCCTTAACACCGTATAACTCCAGCCTAAATGTATTAAGTGTTTTTCATACAAAGTAAATAATCTATTTCTATCATTTGGGTTTTCTCTTAACGGATCCTCCTCCCATGGAATATCAGGAAAGCAAAGAAAGTAATGATCCATTTGTTGATTATGAAGTAGGTCTACAATCTCTTTTGAGCATTGACCGTATTTTTCCTCGCACCAAATCTTCATCACCAACATCTCTGTATCTACAACTAAACAATCTGATGCATTGTTCCTTTTAAATTGCTCCCTTGCAATGGTGTTCAAGTCTTCAATTCCATATTCTTGGTTGTTAGACAGAAAGTCTCTAGCGTATTCACTTATCATTTGACAAGAAAAATGATCCGACATACATTTTGCCATTGTTGTTTTACCAGAAGATTCTGGTCCGGTAAATGCAATTTTTATGTTGTTCAATTTCGTGCTATTTTTTTTCGCCATTGGACGAATCCATATACCGAGAGAATAAGATATATCCCGTAGAGCATAACGGTGGTTTTCAAGTTTTGTTGATAGAATAAAACCATAGCCATTGCATTAATGACCCACCAATAATACCAGTTTTCTATAATCCTCAATACCACTAACCCAGTTGCCAGAAGACTGAAAACAGAAACAAAAGAATCCAAAAGGGCAGATTTCTGATCGGTAAAACTCATGACATAATATGCAATTACTGAACAAAGTAATGTAATCGTAAAAATCAATACGTTTTGACCCTTAGACAATTGATACGTTTCTTTTTCGCCACCATCATGGTCCGCTGACCAACTCAAAAAACCCCAAATACCAGTGCAAACATATATCAATTGTAGAACAGATTGTATGTATAGCGATTTATCGAAACAAATGAAGGTATACACGACCGAGCTTAATATGCCAAAAATCCATCCCCAGCGAATTACCCTAGAGATTAGGATCAGGTACATTACCCCTGAAATTACTGCAAAGTATTCTAAATAAGGAGTCACTGAACTAATACATCAATTGCTTCTTTGATGAATTCTTCCATCCCGCTTGGCTTTTGTAATCAACAAAATAAATCTTTAGGTCGGCTTGGCTTGAATAGTCTACAAAAAATATTTTTTTATCGGCTTGGCTAGAATAATCTACAAAATACCAGTTGCCATCGTTCTTACCGGCCTGGCTAGAATAATCAACCTTGTATACTTTCAAGTCGGCTTGACTTTCATAATCCACCACAAAAACTTTTACATCAGCTTGACTAGAATAGTCTACTGAATACATTTTTTGGGATTGGGATTGAAATAAGATAAAAAATGAAAAAGAAAAGAAAAGAATTTGTTTCATAATGTTTTTTGAGTCAAAGTTAATAAGCATTTTTTAATGAATCAATTCTATAATGGACCAAAGATGGCTCTTGGCATATTTTAATCAAATAAATCAGCATATTCAGGGTATAATCTAGAGAATTCATCTAAATAAATCAACGGCAGGTTTTTACATTTTCTCCAAACCAAATCTAAAAATTGACTCGGTGGATTTTGTGCTTCTTTATTGTTTGACTTAGACAATTCAACGCACACTCCAATTGATGCTGTTTTGGCTCTCACATAATTTTCTAATCCCGCTGCATAATCTTTTGGTTTTTGAGACACTCGGGCCATAATTAAACCGCACTCTTGAGATACTTTTTTGTTCAGCTTCGTATCTAGCCCTCTAAACTTGGCATGTGTTCCTCTGTCTGCCCAAAATAAAACATCCCCCTTAGTGTGAAACGACAATGTTATTAATGGATGAATGGAATCAACTAAATCTTGAATCAATTTTGCCTCAATGGCCTCTCCAGGAAACGACCCCTTATGCCCTTGAGAAGCAGGGTTCTCTTCAAAAAGCCTTCCATGTTTCAGGTGAAAATTACCATCATCAAAATTGTTATTCAGATCAATGCCTTTTCCATTTGCTTTCCAATCAGAATAAGGCCCGATCCTTTTTATTTTAGATATCTCCTCGCGATGACTTTCTATACCCTTCCAGTCTTGTTGTGCAATCTTTAAACCATCAGGGTTTGCAAGTGGGACAATATAAATTATATATTCATCTAAGTACTTTGAGGCATTTTTATATAAACATGAATCACTCTTTAATGAAAGCAGAAATTGATTGGTGAACTTCATTAAAAACTTGGAACTGTAAAATTCGCGCGCATGCAGGTTTGCCACAAATAAAACAGGTTTTTTAACTAACCGTTTCTCTTTGTTCTCAATTTTCAGAACAGGTATAGCCTGTCCAAATTCCGAAAAACCCAAAATGTCTACAGATAAAACTTCGCTATGCTGATACATAAGCTGCACAACATCATCATAGATCATTGAAACTTTGTATACAGAGGAATCCTCAATAAGGTCAGTGCAAACCTGTGTCTTACCGAAGTGGGAGCTGATTAAAACAATAAATAAGATTTGAAATCTTATTCGAATATTCATATTCTATTTTTAAATATCTACTTTTGATTGTATTCAAAATCAAAGATAATGACAAATAAGCCGCAACTGTGCGAAATGCTCAATATTGATTTTCCTGTGATCATGGCTCCGATGTTTCTGGTTTCAAATGAAGAAATGGTTATTGAAGCGATAAATAATGGAATTACAGGAGCAATTCCTGCGCTGAATTACAGAACGGTCGATGAGTTGAGAGCTGCCATTCGTAAAATTAAAACAGCGGTAGATGGTCCCTTTGGAATCAATCTTATTGTAAATAAGTCTAACTTTTTATATAAAGAACAGCTCAAGGTTTGTTGCGAGGAAAAAATAGCATTCTTCATTACCTCTCTTGGATCTCCTGAAGAAACCATTAAAATGTCTAAAAAATATGGTGTAAAAGTTTTTTGTGATGTTGTGGATGTCAAGTATGCTAAAAAAGTTGAAGCCCTTGGTGCTGACGGCATCATCGCCGTTAATAAAGAAGCTGGAGGACATGCAGGACCTAAATCATATAAAGAACTAATACCTGCTTTAAAAGAAGCTTGTACGATTCCTATCTTATCAGCGGGAGGAATAGGTGATGGGAAAGGAATTAAAGACATGCTCGACCTGGGTGCTGGTGGAGTTTCAATGGGAAGCTTATTTATCGCAACCAAGGAGGCACCCGTTTCTCAGGATTATAAAGATGCCTGCGTGAACTTTGGAGCAAAAGACATCGTTTTAACTACCAAGTTGTCAGGGACCCCTTGTACAGTGATTAATACGCCATATGTTCAAAAGTCTGGAACATCACAAAACTTTCTTGAACGATTTTTAAATAAAAACAAGAGACTCAAGAAGTGGTTTAAGGCAATCACATTTATGAGAGGAATGAAAAGTCTACAAAAAGCCGCATTCTCCACAACCTACAAAACGGTTTGGTGCGCAGGTCCTTCGATAGAATATGTCAAAGAAGTGAAGTCAATAAAAGAAGTGATAGACGATCTAAAAAAAGGTTTTAAGAATGCCTAATAGGCAAACTTATTCTTATCGTAGTTCCAAAATCAATTTTTGACTTAAGGACAAATACTTTCCCTTTGTGATGTTCACAAATAATTCTTTTCACCAAGGCAAGGCCTAGTCCCCACCCTCTCTTTTTGGTCGAATATCCTGGATCAAAAATGGCTTTCTGATTATTGAGGGCTATTCCTTTTCCTGTGTCAGTAATGTCAAAATGAATTGCTTGTTTTTCTTGTGAAACAGTAATACTCAATTTCCCAACTCCGCTCATTGCATCTACAGAGTTTTTACATAAGTTTTCAATCACCCAATCCATAAGTGATTGGTTGTGGTGAACGGGAAGAGATGAATCAATACTTGAGTTAAAGTCAATTTCAACCTTTTTAGACAATCGTGCCTTTAAGTATATTAAATTTTGTTCTATGGTATTAATAATGTCAAGATCATTGAGCTTTGCTTCTGATCCAATTTTTGAAAATCGATCGGTTATACGCTCCAATCGATGTAAATCTTTTTTCATCTCTCCAGTTATCATTGGATCAATTTTAAGTCCTTCAAGATGTGATTGCCAACCCATAAGTGATGACAATGGAGTCCCCAACTGATGAGCGGTCTCTTTTGCCATCCCAGCCCAAACTCTTTTCTGTTCTGCCTTTCTAAAAGTGGAGAAAATAAAATACCCCAAAAGGATAATGAGGCCAAGTACCATAAATTGAAAATATGGTACCCATTGAAGGTAAGTGAGTTCTCTATTTTCAGAATAATATAAGGTCTTTTTACCGGAACCAAAATCAAATTCGATAGGACGGTTCTTGGTTTTCCATTCGTTCTTTAAGGCAATAAGTTTACTTTCAGATCCGCTTACATTGGAAGCCACGACCTTATTGGTTTTTTCATCCCATAAAATGACTGGTATCAACCCTTTGTTTTCGCTGATTTCTTTATTAAAAGAAGCTATTAATTTTATGCTTTCTTTTTGAAGCCTATTTAATTCGAAAGAGTTGCCATAGGTGAAATCAAGATACATGTCGTCATAATACTCAATTTTGTAAGACTGTTTATT
>CAJQPH010000107.1 GCA_905480165.1 uncultured Flavobacteriales bacterium | reverse complement strand
TCAGAAATGGGTAAATATTGGTGATGTAGATGTAAGCGGAAATCAAATTACCATAGAGGCAAAGATGCGAAGGCAAAACAATATGAATATTGTTTCTAAGCATGAAGGGACAGATGATTGTAATTATTTATTGAGGCCCAATAGCTTTCAATTATCAACAACAGATGATTTCTATATCTGTCTAAATACTTTTACTCTCAACATCAATACTTGGTACCACCTTGCTGCGACTTATGATGGCTCATCTATTAAATATTATGTTGATGGATGTTTGGTAAATGAAATTCCAGCTTCCGGTGACATCATTGTAAATAACTGGGACGCTGCAATAGGAAACAAGGCGAATTGGCCAACGGGTCCAGAGCAGTTTAGAGGCAGAATAGACGAGGTTCGTATATGGCAAACAGCAAGAACTGAGTTGGAAATCAAGCTAAATATGAATCTTTTATTAGATCCTACGAACGAGCCTGATTTACGAGCCTATTACAAATTGGATAATAATTATGACAATGATCAAGGTTATTCAGGATTTGACGGCAGCCCGCAAGGCGCGCCCGCTTTTGATGTAGCGGCACCGTTATTCATCCCTTTTGAGGTTGTTTCAGTGACAAAAACAGATGTGACTTGTTTTGGCTTGGACAATGGCGAAATAGAGATTTTGGCAATAGGGAATAATCTAGAGTATTCTATAGATGGGATTGCCTATTCTGCAACTCCAAGTTTTGACGAATTGGGTCCTGGGAATTATGATGTTTATGTGAAAGACGGAGCATGTGAAGAAATTATACCTATTGAAATCTTGGAGCCATCACCTGTGCCAACACCAGATATAAATACCAATGATCCTATTTGCAGTACAGATACCCTCTTTCTCTCAACAACTGAAGTTACTAATGCCTTTTATTTTTGGGAAGGACCAAGTGGTTTTACTTCTACGGCTTCAAGTACCTTTATTTCGAATTTGAATAATTCCAATTCAGGTGACTATTCTATTTATATAGAAGTAGATGGGTGTAATAGTGAAACCACTATTGCTTCTATAATCGTAAATGAGACATATGACATTAGTATTATTGATACGATTTGTTCGAATGAGTTTTATCAATTTGGCCCAGATGAACTTAGCACTGCTGGAGTGTACATACAAAACCTTCAGTCTGCGGCGGGCTGTGACTCTATTGTACAGCTTGACTTAACAGTCAAGCCTTCTTATTCATTCACTATAGACACTGCGATTTGTGATGGAGAATCGATAAGCTTTGAAGGACTTACAATGAATACAACAGGAACCTATCCGTTTAATTTGTTTACGACTCTTGGTTGTGACTCAACCATCACCTATGAGTTGATTGTACATCCAATACCTAACGCTCCAATTATTTCTTCAAACAGTCCATTGGAATGTCCAGGAGATGTTATTGAACTTTCGGTAAACGCTTCTTCTGATGCCATTTATACATGGGAAGGCCCGAATGGATTCACTTCAGGAGAAGAATCCTTATTTTTTGCTGCACAAGTAAATGACATGGGAACATACTCCGCGATGGTTACAATCAATGGTTGTGAATCCCCACTCTCATATAGTGATTTGGAAATCATTAATATTTATTCTTTTGACGATTTTGAATTCCCTAATGTTCTTACGCCTAATAATGATAATTCCAACGACGTATTCGATTTAGAGGGGTATTTCAAAACTTGTAATGCATATGAAATGATGTACTTTGACCGTTGGGGAAATATGGTTTATAGTCATAAAGAAAATGAAACGCCATTTGCAGGAAATTCACTTGATGGTTCAGAGCTTATGCAAGGAGTTTATTTTTATAAATTGACTTATGAAGATGGTATGAAGCAAGGATTCATTCACCTGATTCGATAAATTTAGATTCGATCTTTTAGCATTAACAAATCTTCTTTTTTTTGATAAAATACAGTTTGTAAACCTGCATTTTTTGCACCTTCAATATGCTGTGGTGAATCATCAATAAAGAGCGTTTCTTCAGCAGTTACGCCCATTTGATGTATAACCCATTTAAAAGTATCTCTATCTGGTTTTCTTCTGCCTATAAGATGTGAGTAGTAGCATTTTTTAAAAAGAGAATCTAATCTATCATATGGTGTTTTACTCAAGTTCTTCATTGCCTTTTTAAGGTGAATTTCATTTGTGTTGCTTAAAAGATAGCATGGCTTTTGAGAAGATAAACCAGCAACAAAGTCAAGTTTTTCAATTGGAAATTCACCAATCATAGCATTCCAAGCACTAATAATTTGATTTTTAGTGACGCCTACTTTTGTTTTTGTTTTCAGTTGTTCAATAAAATAATCACTACTGTGCTCTCCTTTTTCATATTTATCAAATAACCCGCTTTGGTTGAATTGATTATAGAGTTCATGGGCACTTCTTACACCCAATTCTGAAAATGCTGAAATCGTTTTGTGGTAATCAACATCAATAATTACTCCGCCAAGATCAAATAAATAGGTCGTAATTTTATTCATAGAAAAAGCTTTTATTTAGAGTCATAATAAATATGGAATTAATTTGTCATTATGACAATATTATGACAATATTTTCTAGGTGACTAACGATATTTGTTCAGTATTTAAACGACACGTGTTAGAGACTTTATATATCCACGCTTTTACCCACCATAACCTAGATGTAAATCAAATAGGTTTACTGCATATTGATTCAGCAGACCAAAAGAGACGATTAGGTGCCGCGAAATCGCATTTTGCATGCAAGGAAATGATGTTTCTATCTACATGCAATCGGGTTGAGTTTACTATAGTTTCAGACCAAAACATTACCACCGAAGAATTACTATTTGTATTGTATCCTGAAGTTGGTACTGAGAATCAGAAAGTACTTTGTGAGAAATCTGAGGTTTTCACGCATTCAGCGGCGGTGAGGCATGCGTTATCAGTGGCTTCATCAATTGACTCCATGATTGTTGGAGAACGAGAGATCATAACCCAGGTCAGAAGCGCTTTTGAAACTTCAAGATCACAAGGTTTGACAGGAGACTTTATTCGACTTTTAACGAGGAAGGTAATTGAAACAGCCAAAAAGGTTTATACCGAAACGAATATTGCGAAAAAGCCTGTATCTGTTGTTTCTTTGGCTTATCATAAACTAAAGAGTCTAAATATTTCTTTAGATGCACGAATTCTAATTATTGGTGCAGGTCTTACCAATACTACGATGTGTAAGTTTTTGAAAAAACATGGCTACAGTAACTTTGTTGTTTTTAATCGTTCCATTGAAAATGCCGAAAAGCTCGCTGATGATATTGGAGGAAAAGCTTTTTCCTTGAAAGAAATAGATCAATATAAAGATGGTTTTGACGTATTGCTCACCTGTACAGGAGCTGATAAACATCTCATAGATGTTTCTATTTATAAACACCTATTGAATGGTGAAGAAGAACGAAAAACCATTATTGACATTGCCATTCCTTCAGATATTAATCCAGAAGTAATTCGTTCATTTGATACCAATTATGTTTCTATTGATTATCTTCAAAAGGTTTCAGATGATAATCTGAAGGTTCGAGGAGAAGAGGTGATTCAGGTAAAAAAAATACTTGAAGAAGCAAATGTTGCATTTATGCAACTGACAAAGGAGAGAAATGTAGAAATTGCGATGAAAGAGGTTCCTAAACAAATCAAGGAAATTCGAAAAACAGCAGTCTCAGACGTATTTAAATCAGACATTGAAAATATGGATGCGGAAACTCGTGAAGTATTTGATAAGGTTTTGGGTTACGTCGAAAAGAAATACATAAGTGGTCCAATGAAATTGGCAAAAGAAATTATTCTCAAAAACAATGCTTCAAGTTAAAACAATTACAATAGGTACGAGAGGAAGTGATTTGGCCTTATGGCAGGCAAATCATGTGAAATCACAGCTTGAATCCATTGGCCAAAATGTAAATATTCAAATCATCAAAACAAGAGGAGATCGCATCCAAGATTTGAGTTTTGATAAAATGGAAGGTAAAGGGTTTTTTACCAAAGAGATTGAGGTAGCCTTATTGAATCACGATATTGATATTGCTGTTCATTCACATAAAGATTTGGAAACCACTCCCCCGGAAGGATTAAAAATCGCTGCAGTTTCAGAACGTGCAAATCCTTGTGAGCTTTTGCTTATTAGAAAACCCGCACACGAACCAAATGCATTGTGGGAACTTAAAAAGAATGCCATTGTAGGTACTTCGGCGGCTCGAAGAAAATCTCAGCTATTGGCTTTGAGATTAGATGTTGAGATTAAAGATTTGAGAGGAAATGTTCCTACTCGAATAGAAAAATTAAAATCGGGAGATTACGATGCCATATTACTGGCAAAGGCAGGTGTTGAACGCTTGAAATTAGATCTTTCGGAATTGGTGACTGTAGAACTCACTCCTGATGAATTTGTTCCAGCACCAGCACAAGGAGTCCTTGCTTTGCAGATACGTGAACAAGACAATAAACTCAATGATATTCTTCAGCAGATTAATGATGCCGAGGTTCAAAAGCTTGTGCACCTTGAAAGAGAAGTCTTAAGGCTTATGGATGGAGGATGTCAGCTACCACTCGGAGTATACTGTGACAATAAATATGTTCATGTTTCATACTCAGATTATGCATTACATGCGTCTCGTTACTTTAGGTTTCCTTATAAGGATTCTCCAGATTTTCCAGCAAAGATTGTTGAGCATCTTCAACACCAGCAGGTGTAATGTCCGTTTTTATATCCAAAGACGAGTGTGATTTAGATGAAATTCCATCCTTGTTAAGTGCTAAAAACATTACTGGTTTATACCAATCACTTATTCGATTTGAATCAGTACCATTTAAAATTGAACTTGATTTTGAAGTGGTGTTTTTTCCTAGCGTACGTTCTGCAAAGTTTTTATTAGATACTGGTAAAATGAATTTATCCTCTTACGTTTTAGCATGCAATGGTATGCAAACCCAAAAGCGACTTGAGGATCTAGGTTATGACTGTGACTTCGTCGCAGAAAATGCAGGGAACCCTGAGGAAGTATCAAAAAGCTTTGGGTCTTGGTTGGGGCAAAGAAAAGTGCTTGTTCCACATTCCAATATTTCGTCATTGTCTGTTACAAAACACCTAAATAATGATCAATTAAGTACTGTCGAGGTCTATAAAACGGTTTTGTCTGAGTCTAGTATAGAGCCCTGTGATGTATATGTATTCAGTAGCCCAAGCAATATCCAATCCTTTTTTAAATCAAATACACCCAAACTTGGAAGTAAACTTATTGTATGGGGAAACACTTCACTAAAGAGCTTAAATGAGCATGGTTATCCTGCAGACTACACGCTAAAGCAAGGGTCAATTGATGAGCTGAAGCATTTGCTTCAGTCGATTCTTAAAACTTAATGATTAAAGGACAATGGATTCTTTAAAATAGCGTTTTTAATTACAAGGATGTATCTTTATTAAGATGTCTCGGATGAAGTTTGTTTTTGTTTTTTTTACCTGTATAATGATTCAACATGGTTTGTTGGGTCAAAGCTCGGCTTCTCGCATCAAAAAAATATTTGTTACTGATTCTGTTGATTTGGATTCATTGAGCATCTATCCCAATTCTTTTGAGGTCTATCATAAAGATGTAATATTGCCATCCACAGCTTACAAACTTGATTTCACAAGTGCTTTATTTGTTATAAATAATACACTAAATGATTCCCTAACCTTTAAATATCAGGTTTTGCCTTTGGACCTCTCCAAGCAATATAAATTGAGGGATACCAGTATTATCTATTCCATTCAAAAAGACAATTATAATTTATTTAAGATTGAAAATTCTTATTCAGTTGAAGATGTGTTTGGGGGGAGTCAGCTCAATAAGAATGGTTCGATTTCTAGGGGAGTTTCCTTTGGGAATAATCAAGACTTGGGAATCAATTCATCCTTAAATCTTGAGCTTTCGGGAAATATCTCTCCAGATTTAAAAATACTGGCCTCTGTTTCAGATGCAAATATTCCCATTCAGCCAGATGGGAATACCAATAAGCTTCAAGAATTTGATAAAGTATTTATACAGATTTATAATGATCAATTTAAATTAATAGCGGGAGATTTTTGGCTTTCGAAACCCAAGGGTTACTTCATGAATTATCGAAAAAGAGCACAGGGTCTTTCGGTAAATTATATATGGAAGACGACCAAAGAGAATGAATGGAGCACCCAAACGAGTGGTGCTTTATCCAAGGGAAAGTTTAATCGACAAGTTATTCAAGGAGTTGAAGCCAATCAGGGTCCATACAGATTGCTTGGGGCAGAAAACGAACCTTTTATTATTGTATTGTCTGGAACTGAAAAGGTTTTCATTGATGGAAAATTACTTGAGCGAGGTCAGGAGTTTGATTATACGATAGACTATAATTCATCAGAGGTAGTCTTTACCTCTCGCAATTTAATAACGAAAGACACGCGTATAGTCGCCGAATTTCAATATTCAGATCAAAACTATGCACGCTCTTTGATGCAAGAATCATTGGTGTTTAAAAGTGAAAAGTTAGATTTCTGGGTCAATATGTACGGTGAGCAGGATGCCAAAAACCAGCCCTTACAGCAGGAGATCTCACCCGAGCAACGATTCTCATTGTCTCAAATAGGTGACAGTCTGGACCTCGCTAAAATTAATTCCATCGACTCTGTTGGCTATTTTGACAATCAAAACCTCTACAAGCTAATTGACTCTTTAGGAGTAGATTCTGTATTGGTGTTCAGTGTTCATCCAGATTCGGCTTTTTATCGGGTATATTTTGAATATGTAGGAAGTGGAAATGGCGATTATGTATTGGATGAATACAATGCATTGGGAAAAGTATATCGATGGGTGGCTCCCGTTGCTGGGGTTTCACAGGGAGACCATGTGCCTTCCCGTAGTATTATTACACCTAAAAAGCAGCAGATGCTCAGTAGTGGATTTAAATGGAACTATTCTAAAAACAATTCAATTGAAAGTGAATGGGCATTGAGCAATAAAGACCTAAATACATTTTCTACACTATCATCAAATGATAATATTGGGATATCAAACCGCACCCGTTGGCTCAATACAAAGCAGTTTGGCGAGTCGGATAGTACGGCTCTTTGGACCTTAAAAAGTAAAGCTGAAATTGAATATCTATCAGCTTCTTTTAACCCCATTCAGCAGTATCGTGCAGTAGAATTTGATCGGGATTGGAACACACGAAACAAGGGATATCAAGGATATCAGCTTATTGGCACACTGGGAAGCAAGCTCACTCATAAAAAATATGGCTCAATGGCCATAGACGCACAACACTTTGGAGTTGGCGAAGACTACAATGGAAACCGAATTTATTCTCTTGGAAAATGGAAAGAGGAGGGATGGTCTGCCAAATGGGATGCAAGTTATTTGAGTGCGCAAGCAGAAAGTCAAAGCAGTTTTTTTAGGCACCGCATCAATTTATCGAAAAACATCGGCCCTTTTAAGCTAGGTTATAAAGACGACCACGAAAGGAATATTTATACGGGTGATACCAATGCTGTTAATCCGAGCTACGAATTTTTTGATTACCAGTTTTA
>CAJQPH010000106.1 GCA_905480165.1 uncultured Flavobacteriales bacterium | reverse complement strand
GATCAATTCAAATTGCTTTTGAATACCTTGGTTATTTTTGATTTTGATACCAAAATTTTTAGGTATAATGGGTAGGTCTTCAATTTTCCAATATTTCCAATGATCCTTGTAATCTTGGGGTTCTTTAAGAGTACAGAGGTGACCAAATGTCCATGATACCAAATAACCATTTCCTTCAAAATACCCATCATGTCTTACTTTTGCTCCCAATATTGTAGCTAGGTCTTTGGCTACACTTGGTTTCTCGGCAATACATAATTTCATGTGCTGGCTGGATTTACTTGATCTTTTTGTAAGCGTTTAAACCTGATTCAAGCCATTTTTGAAACTTTTTAGCTGTTCCGTGGTGCTCATAATCAGCAGATCCATTGGATAGGTCTTCTCCATTTGGCCCCAACATTCTATAATAGGGTTGGGTATTCGTTTTGTATCTAGATTGCTGAAAATAAGACCATTTGTGACCTACTTGAGTAATTTTCTTGAATTTTCCTGGAGCGTATTCTACGGTTTTGTGTTCTTTTTTGGGAAGTTTCTTTTTGTCGTCAACATATAAAGACACAATGACCAATTCGTTACGTAATTTCTCAATTACTCCAGGTTTTCCCCATACTGTGTTTTCCATTTTACGACAATTCACACAAGCTTTACCTGTAAAGTCAATGAACAATGGTTTTCCTACTTTTTTCGAATATGCGAGTGCTTTATCAAAATCATCAAAGAGAGGAAGTTTGTGAGGTCCTGGATGGGTGTCTTCTCCCGGAATATACGCACTAGAGGCATCTCCGCCACCACCTACACCAAAGGGAGATTCTGCATAGGTTGAGGGAGGAGGGAATCCACTAATGAGATTTAAGGGAGCTCCCCACATTCCTGGAAGTAAATATATTACGAAAATTAAAGAACCAACTCCTAGAAGTGAACGTCCGACAGATAGTTTTTCTACTGGACTGTCATGAGGCAGGCTAATAAATCCAAATAAATAAATGGTTAAGGTTAAAAAGATACCAATCCATATTGCAATAAACAATTCTCTTTCAAGTAGATGAGCATCAACAACCAAGTCAGCATTGGATAAGAACTTAAATGCAAAAGCAAGCTCTAAAAACCCTAATACGACTTTAACAGTATTGAGCCAACCTCCAGACTTAGGCAATGAATTCATCCATCCCGGAAATGCCGCGAATAAAGAAAATGGTAAAGCCAGTGCTAAAGAAAACCCAAACATACCAACAAAAGGAGCCATACCTCCAATTGTAGCTGACTCGACTAATAATGTACCAACAATTGGTCCTGTACAAGAAAATGAAACCAATGCCAATGCCAATGCCATAAAGAAGATTCCAATGATTCCTCCTTTATCAGATGCTTGATCTGCTTTATTCAACCATGAGCTAGGCAATCGAATTTCGAAAGCACCCATAAAAGAGATGGCGAAAACGACGAGTAACACGAAGAATATTAGATTAAATGTGACATCCGTTGATAGTGCGTTTAATGCATCGTAACCAAAAACACTCGTCACAATTGTACCCAAAATCACATAAATTAGAATAATTGATATTCCATATAAGATGGCATTGCGAATTCCCGCAGCTTTGGATTTACTTTGTTTGGTAAAGAAACTCACTGTCATAGGTATCATAGGGAATACACAAGGAGTTAGGAGTGCGGCGAAACCACTTAGAAATGATAGAAAGAAAATTAGCCACATGGATTTACCCTCTTCATCTTTCTTTTCTTTTTTTAAAACTTTATTATTTTTAGTCGAATTGGTAGGAGTCTCAGTAGCAGATTCAATCGTATCTGAAAGATCGGTAATGTTTGTCGTATCGTCTTTGTTTTCAGTGTCATCAGTCCTAAGCTCCATTTCGGGCCCACATTTTTTCACTTTAAATTCAAATGGAACTTCGTATTCCGGTAGACATTTACTTGAATCACAGGTTTGAAATGAGAACACGCCTTTTAGCGTGTAATCTTTGAATGATTTTGAAGTGACCTTCCTCTTTAGAGTAAATTTGTGATGATGATAGCTGAGCATTTCTTCAGCATCCTCATCATATTCTAAAATAGGTTTTGGTTCAATTAATTTTGAAGCCGTATAGTTTGGACTCTTTTTCAAGAGAATATTTGAAGGAATGGACCAAGACCCTTCGGGTAATACATGTGAATTTATATGCCATCCATCAACAATATCGACATCCACAACAACCGTCAGATCACAATCGTTTTGTTCCAAACGAATGGAGGACCTTACCTTGTCCTCAGGGTTTTGCATTTGAGCAAATGTCACATTGATTAATAGGGAGAAGAGGAGTACTGAAAACAGCGAAAGAAATTTAATCATCTGAATTTAATTTAATGGAAAGAATTTCATCAATGGGAGGCAGACACCTCTCATGGTTGCAAATCATAAAAGTAACTGTAAGGTTTACTAAACTATTTTTTTTCAATTTTATTTGTTGTTCTGCCAAATAATTTTCTTCAAATATAAAAACATCAGAATCAAAATTGGCATCAAAAGTTTTTACTGCATCATATTTTTCAACAAATCTTCCTTTTATTCTGAAACCTCTTGATTTTTTCGTTTTGATTTCAACAGGAATAGGTCCTGCCTCTGGTGGTGTCATGGAAGAGTATAGATGCCAACCTTCTTCTATTTCACCTTTTAATTGAAGAACATTTCGATTGTAATCAAAATCCAACCCCCACTTCACTTTATTTTGACCATATGAGGTGCTTACTCCTAATAATAGAAGTGATAATAAAATTTTCAGCATGATTTAAACTAGAATTTCTTTAAGCCTATTAATGGGTATCCAAACACCTCCCTTTAGACAAACAAATTTTGTGCCTGACGCCCATATTGTTGTATCGACTCTCTTTATTCCATTATCATCCTCAAATAAAATGGAAACTTTTCTTCTGTGCATATTTCCTAAAATAGTGGCTTTATCAATTTGCTTTCGGAGATTTGGATGTTGTTTTACCCTAGATTTATCGCTAAATGGCAACGACGGAATGGTTTCTTTTTCTACGAGTAATGTTTCCATGGGCACTTAATTAGTTTCTACTAAAATAGCATAATTTCTCTAATACCGTTCATTATGATTATTTTTCACCAAGGTAATCTTGGGTCAGCAGACATTCGTTGATTTGAAAAATTCTTTTTGTCAAACGAAAATTTCCCAGCAATAGCGACCATTGCGGCATTATCAGTACAATATTCGAATTTTGGAATATGTACATTCCATCCATCCTTTTGTTTTTCCTGTAATCTCAATCTTAATTCAGAATTGGCTGAAACTCCACCTGCTATAGCAATTTCCTTGATTCCTGTCTTTTTTGAGGCAGCTTCTAATTTACTCATTAGAATATCTACAATGGTATACCTAATGGATGCGCAAAGATCATTGAAATTGTTTTCAATGAAATTCGCATCTTCCTTTTTCCAATCCCGCAATTTGTAAAGTATAGAAGTCTTTAAACCGCTAAATGAAAAATCCAGTTCAGATACCTTTGGTTTTGAGAATTTGAACTTGTGCGGATCACCCAAGGCGGCATATTTGTCAAGTTTAGGCCCTCCAGGATAGTCAATTCCCAACATTTTTGCTGCTTTATCAAACGCCTCTCCTGCCGCATCATCAATGGTTGTACCAATCACTGCCATTTCATATGGACTGTCTATTTTGACCAACTGTGTGTGCCCTCCTGAAACAGTGAGGCATACGAAAGGAAATTTGGGACTCGGCTTATTTTCATTATCAATAAAGTGTGACAAAATATGCGCTTTCATGTGATTTACTTCAATTAAGGGTATACCCAATGAAAGAGCTAGTGATTTTGAAAATGAAACCCCTACTACCAATGAACCCATGAGTCCAGGACCACGCGTACAGGCAATGGCATCAAGGTCATTTAAAGAGACCTTGGCAATCCTTAACGCCTCCTTAACTACGGGGATCATATTTTCTTGATGGGCACGACTGGCCAGTTCCGGAACAACTCCACCGTATTTTTGGTGTATTTTTTGATTCGCTATACAATTAGAAACAATATTGTTGCCAACAAGAATTGCTGCCGATGTATCGTCACAAGAGGATTCTATGCCAAGAATAATACTGTGTTTTACACTCAAAAGATTGTTATTTTTGTATTTAATATAGGATGTCAAAGTTACTTAAAATAATAGGTCGTAGTGCCGGAATATCTGCAGAATGGATCCTAATTTTATTCTTGCTACTCATATTTGCTATAAGAATCTATCCTGTTCAGACCTTTATTGCTAAAAAAACGGCAGCTTATTTGTCCAATGAGCTTCAAGCTGAAATTAAAATAGAGGCAGTAGAGATTATCTTCTTTAATCAAGTCATACTAAAAGAATTCAGCATTAAAGACCGAGAAAAAAAGGTTTTATTGGATATGAGAGAGACTCATGTAACGATGCGTCAATTTGCTTTGTTTAGTGACCCCTTGAATATCAAGAAAATTAAGCTAAGTGATGGGGAGGTCAATATTTCACGTCATCCATTATCTGGAGAATATAATTTTCAATTTCTTGCCGATTATTTTGAACAACCAGATGATCCCAATGCTGAACCTGCAGTTTTGGGAATCGATGATGTTGAATTAGTGAATGTGGATTTTAATTATGACGATAACCGTAAACCTGAAAAGGAATTCGGTATTGACTACAACCACATCGGTATGAAAGATATTGATCTAAACATCAAAAACTTCAAGATGGCTGATGACAAGTATTCTTTTAAAATTGAAAATTTATCATGCACGGAACGTTCGGGTATCGAGTTAAAAAAAATTTCATCCTCAGTCTTTTTGAAAGAGGGTGAGATTAAACTTGATAAATTGGCGCTAAATCTGGGTGCATCAACTTTGTTGGCTGACTTTATGGCTTTAAATTTTAATACATGGGATGATTTTGATTCATTTGAAGATGAAGTTAAGTTTAACTTGAAGCTTGACAGTTCAATCGTGTCATTAGAAGATATTGCCTTTTTTGCTGGTGATTTAAAAGGAATGAATGATATGGTCAGGATTAAAGGAAATTTCACAGATGTCATAAGTCAATTAAAAATAAATGATTTTGCTCTTGATTTTGGTGAGCAATCGTTTGTGCGAGGAGATTTTGAACTGCCGGATTTTTCAGATTCAGTGGCACAAGAATTTACCCAATTTTTCTCTGATATATATCTAAATTTAGAAGACCTAAAAGCGATTACGATGCCGGATGGAATCGATCCGATATCCATTGATCCATCTATTGAATTGAATAAATATTTGACAGTTTCAAATATGACGATTACTGGGTCTGAGCAAGATTTTGATTTCACTTTTGATGAGTTTAGATCTGATTTGGGAGCGCTTAATTTACCTGGGTCCATGAATTTCTTAATGGATTCAAGTCGTATTAAAATTGCACCGTCTAACGATAACACCACAGCCCTTTTTATTAAAGATTTTCATCTTGGAAGATTTTTGAGTGAGGAGTTACTAGGCAATATATCAGGAAGCATACAACCAATTGTGGAGATTTCAAATCGTGGAGATGTATCTTTTAAGCTTAACCACTCCAATATTACAAATGTTGGTTTTAACGATTATAACATTTCTCAAATAGACATTTTAGAAGGATCATTTAAAAACAACTTGTTGAAAGTAGGTATTAAGATTAATGACAAGAATTTAAAACTCGATATGTCTTGCGAGGTAAACATAGGAAATAGACAGCAATTCAATGGTCAACTCAATGTCGATATGGCAAATTTAGATGCTCTAAATTTCACCTCAGACTCTTCCATTGTCTCTACTTCAATAGATATCGTAATAAACGAAACAAAAAAATCCCAATATGAAGGTGATATAGTAGTGTCAAATATTGACTATTATCGTGGCGCAGATACGCTTTTAATACCCTTGTCGACCATTTCAATATTGAATAGTCCAGATAACGAACATTATACGCTAAAAAGCGATATCGTTGATCTTGAAATAAAGGGTGTTTTTGATTGGGGAAATTTATTTAATGATTTTACAGAAGATTTGGCCAAGGTCTTTCCGTCGATTATGGTGGGAGGCGAACATTCCAAGAGAAAATCGAAAAATAGCGTTTACAACGATATTACTTTTAACCTCCTTACCAAGGATATGGAAAATGTCTTTGGTTTTTTTGCTCCGCAGCTAGAAATTCAAAATGAGACAGGTCTTACAGGAAAATACAATTCTAAAGATGAATACCTTGACATTGTTTTTAGGTCTCCATACATCTCTTATGGTGACGTTATTGCGAAAGACATTTATGGCACCCAAAGTATCAGCAATGATAGTATCTTTTGCGATTATGTGGTTGAATATATCACCTATAATGATTCTCTTAAATTTAATCAAATTGAGTTTCTTACTGAAGGCACAAATGGTGTTTTAAATTCTAATCTTTCTTGGGCGCCAAGTACTGAAGAGGAATCAAGTATTAATTGGGATACGCGAATATATGACAATGACCATCTCGAAGTGATTTTAAAACCGTCATTTTTCTCTTTGGACGGAAGGTCTTGGAGCATTGTTAAAGAATCAGACATCTCGATTACTTCAGAGGACATTCATATTAGTAAGTTTGAGTTAAAACGCGAGGAACAGCTTATTGAAATAAATGGATGTCTATCTGAAAATGATTTTGATGAACTCAGGGCCGAATTTGATAACATTGATTTATCTGAAATTGGACTGATTTTAGGTTTAGAGAATCAACTTACGGGAAAGCTTTCTGGATGGGGATCACTTTCAAATCCATATTCTAACTTACAGTATATGGGGGATCTTTCTTTAAATGGATTTTATATTGATGAGCATGAAATTGGTGACCTTTTGGTTCAAACCAATTGGGATGTCGAGTCTCGAGGTGTTGTATTGCAGGGGGAGTTGGATGTGAATAATATTCAAACGTTTAATTTTTCTGGTTCATATATGCTTGAAAGTGATTCTCTTGATGTTTACTTAGATTTTGTTGATACCGACATCTCATTTGTAAATGCATTTGTTGATCCTACCGAGGTAAGTGAAATTGCTGGGACATTGAATGGTCGGGTGAGATTAGATGGAAACATCAATGAACCAAAGTTAAACGGAGGCCTCTCTTTAAACGATGCTCAGGCAACAATAGAGTTATTAGGCGTAAAGTATTATTTAGATGGAGCTATTGAAGTATTCGAGGATTTGTTTGCTTTAAATTCAGTGCCGTTTAGGGACGAAGAGGGCAATACAGGCTCTGTTATCGGTTCTATTTTTCATGAAAATTTTAGCAACTGGAATTTTGATGTTCAGCTCAATTTTGAAGATGACATGTCTTCGAGAAAACCGATATTCCCTTTTGATTTAGAACCACTAAATCAGTTTTTAATCCTGAATACAAGCTATCAAGATGGGGATATTTATTATGGGAAGGCGTATGGTCGAGGCACGGCTAATATTTCGGGATATGCAAATAACATGTCAATTACACTTGATGTCGAGACGCGAGAAGGAACTCGTATTAATTTCCCTATGTATGGTATCTCTGAAATTGAAGAGGATTTCGATTTTGTAAGCTTTCTTAGTGATAGTATCTCTAAATCTTTTAAGGATAATAAAACGGATTTGACAGGATTAGATTTAGACTTGAATTTCCGTGTTACACCCAGTGCCAATGTCAAAATCATCTTTGATCCAGATATTGGAGACCAAATTGTTGCAACGGGTTCTGGAGATTTAAACATGACACTTGACCAGTATAACGAGATTAATTTGACAGGTAATTATGAAATTTCAGGTGACAGCAAGTACAATTTTGCCATGGGTATTATCAAACAAGATTTTGATATTGAATCAGGTTCATCTCTCACATGGACGGGTGATCCTTATAATGCAAATATTGATCTGGTTACGTCATTTAGGATGAAAAAAGTATCACTGGTTGATTTGAGTCCTGAACAGATAGATAATTCCTTGACCAGTCAAGATATTGTTTGTTATTTAAATTTAGACGAAACGCTTCTTAAACCCGAAATATCCTTTGATATCAAATCTCCCAATGCTCCTGAGACTGGTAAAGGTCTAATAGAAAGGGTCGTTAACGACGAAGATGAGCTGAGTAGACAGTTTTTCTCATTACTCTTGTTGAGGAAATTTCAGCCTTTAAAAGGAACGATAACTGCAGGAGGGTCTGCTGCAATTGATGTAGCCGAGTCACAAATAAATGCATTGTTGGGTCAGGTTTCTCAAAATTACGACCTCAATGTGAATAGTGCATTGGATGAAATATTTGGAGAGAATTCATTAGAGTTCGGAGTTTCAAAATCATTTTTAGAGGATCGCTTAATTATTTCAGGAAGTTTTGGAATAGAAAATAGGGCAGAATTTGATGCTCAGCAGGAAGAGGATGCTTTTAAAGCCGGATTTATCGGTGATGTTTTTGTTGAATATTTAATTAATCAATCGGGAACTTTTAGAGCAACTGCATTCAATCAGTCAAATTCTAATACCTTAAATGAAAATGCAGGGGCGTTTACTCAGGGTGCTGGTATTTCTTATCATGAAGATTTCAATAATGCCAAAGATTTTAAGTTATTACAATACTTTTTTGATATTTTCAGACCGAAGAATAAAAAGAAGTATCCCATAAAGAAGAAAAAGAAACAAACGAGAATTGAATAATATTTAAATTATTGAAATGAAAAAAGTCTTAATTGCCAATAGAGGAGAAATAGCCCGTAGAGTGATTCGAACGCTCAAAAAAATGAATATTGAGAGCGTGGCTATCTATTCTGATGCAGACACAGAGGCTCCACATGTTTATGAAGCTGATTATGCATTCCATATTGGTGAGAGTCCCTCTTCTGACAGTTATTTGAGAGAAGATCGGATTCTTGAGCTGTGTAAAAAAGAGAATATTGATGCCGTACATCCAGGATACGGTTTCTTGTCTGAAAATGCCGAATTTGCAATTAAACTAAAAGACATTGGCGTCAAATTGATTGGTCCTTCTGCTTCATCAATGGATGTAATGGGAGATAAGTTAAAGGCAAAACAGGCGGTTAAAGCCTTTAATGTCCCTCTTGTTCCCGGTGTTGATGAGGCCATTTCTGATATTGAAGAGGCAAAAACGATTGCAAAAGAAGTGAAATACCCTATTTTAATCAAAGCCTCTGCGGGAGGTGGTGGCAAGGGAATGCGATTGGTAAATGCCGAAAGTGAGTTTGAAGAACAGATGCAGATGGCTCAAAATGAAGCGCGTTCATCTTTTGGCAATGATGCGGTTTTCATTGAAAAATTCGTTGATAAACCGAGGCATATCGAAATTCAGGTCTTTGCTGATCAATTTGGTGAGGTCGTTTATTTATTTGAACGGGAATGTTCAATTCAGAGAAGACACCAAAAGGTTATTGAAGAAGCACCTAGCGTTATTCTTAGTCCTGAGATTAGGTCTAAAATGGGCGAAGCCGCTATTGCTGTTTGTAAAGCATGCAATTATGAGGGTGCAGGTACTGTAGAGTTTTTGATGGATGCTGATTTGAATTTTTATTTTCTAGAAATGAATACGCGATTGCAGGTTGAGCACCCAGTTACTGAAGAAATTACAGGATTAGATTTGGTGGAGTGGCAAATTAGAATTGCTCGAGGTGAAAAACTTCCAAAATCTCAAGAGGAGCTAAAAATAAATGGTCATGCTATTGAAGTAAGGGTGTATGCAGAGGATTCTTTGAATGGTTTTGTTCCAGACATTGGTACACTTCATAAATATATTAGGCCAACAGGTCCTGGCATTAGGGTTGATGATGCTTTTGAGGAAGGAATGGATATTCCGATTTATTATGATCCGATGATCGCTAAACTGGTCGTTTGGGCGGAGAACAGAGATGCTTGCATTGAAAAGTGTATTGCTGCGATTAAGGGTTATCAGATATCAGGCGTAAAAACCACATTAGATTTTGGACTATTTGTTTTAAAACACGAGTCATTCAGGAGTGGTGATTTTGACACAAATTTTATAAAAACACATGTTCCGGAACCTAAAGTAATTCCAAATTCAATGAAAGATGAATCTGATGCTCTACTTGGATCATTAAATGAAATCTGGAATGATCTGGTCAAAAGGAAAAACGCGGATTTCCAATCTCAGAAAATCACAGAATCTTGGAAGAATCAAACAAATTCATAAATTGTTTGATTTAGAGATAATATTTAGACAAAACAATTAATTTTGCGTACAAATCACAAAGAATGAATTTACACGAATACCAAGGAAAATCAATTTTAAAAAGTTTTGGAGTTGCTATACAAGAAGGGATAGTAATTGACAAACCTGAAGACGCTGTTTCTGCTGCAGAGAAATTAAATAAAGAAACAGGAACAACGTGGTTCGTTGTAAAAGCCCAAATTCATGCCGGAGGTAGAGGAAAGGGTACAGTTAGTGAAACCGGTTCGCATGGAGTGGTTATTGCCAAAGGAATTGATAAGGTAGAAGAAAAAGTTAGAGGAATTCTAGGAGGTCATTTGGAAACCCTACAAACCAATGGTGTAGCAAAAAAAGTAAATAAAGTTTTAATAGCTCAGGATGTATATTATCCAGGCCCTTCAGAAATCCAAGAATTCTACATGTCTGTGCTACTTGATAGAGATCATGGTAAAAATGTAATTATCTATTCTACTGAAGGGGGAATGGACATTGAACATGTTGCAGAAAATACACCAGAAAAAATATTCAAAGAATTTATAGATCCGCATCTTGGAATTCAAGCTTTTCAAGCTAGGAAAATTGCATTTAATCTCGGATTGTCGGGTAATGCATTTAAGGAAATGGTAAGGTTTGTAAAGTCTTTGTATAAAGCATATGTTGGTATTGATGCTTCAATGTTTGAAATCAATCCATTGTTTAAAACAGCAGATGATAAGATAATTGCAGTTGATTCTAAAGTTACGCTTGATGGAAATGGTTTGTTTAGACATCCAGATTATGAAGCGATGAGAGACAAGTCAGAAGAAGATCCAACAGAGGTTGAAGCTGATGAAGTTGGGCTTAATTTTGTAAAACTAGATGGTAATGTTGGGTGCATGGTAAATGGCGCGGGACTAGCTATGGCCACTATGGACATTATAAAACTTTCGGGAGGTAATCCTGCCAATTTTCTTGATGTAGGTGGTACGGCTAATGCAGAAAGAGTTGAAAAGGCTTTTCATATCATTTTAAAAGACCCCAATGTAAAAGCAATTCTAATCAATATATTTGGTGGAATCGTTCGATGTGATAGAGTAGCACAAGGAGTTGTTGATGCATACAAGAATATGGGAGAAATCCCAGTTCCTATTATTGTAAGACTTCAGGGTACCAATGCGGTGGAGGCTAAAAAATTAATAGACGAATCAGGATTAAATGTACATTCTGCTGTTTTGCTTCAAGAGGCTGCTGATAAGGTAAAAGAAGTTTTATCCTAAGGATAAATCATTTCCGCATTTAAAATGTCCTTTTGGACACGTCTTATGACCATGTAATCCACAAGGTTTGCAATCTAAATGATCAACTTCAATGATCTTCGAGTCATCTGAAAGTGGTCCAAATCCGAATTTCGGTGAAGTGGAGCAATAGAAAACGGTCACTGGAGCATTTACTGCAGATGCCAAATGTAAAGGAGCAGAATCATTTACATAATTTCTTTTGGCATTTTTCATTAAACCGGCTGATTGAATCAAAGAGAGCTTGCCACATAAATTTGTGACGTCGCTGTTTTTGAATACATTTTTTATTTTTTGGCTTTTCTCAAAATCGTCAGGACCACCTAGAAGAAAGATATGACAATCTTCACTTCTCAACTTCTCTATGAGCGACTTCCATATGGAAAAGGGTGCTTCTTTGGTTTTCCAAACCGATGCAGGAGCCAAGCAATAATAGGTTTTTGATTGATAGACCAAAAGTTCATTGTGAATCTCTTCAGTGATATCAATGTGAGGCCTTCTTACCGTTTCAGTTATAAGATCTTCAATAATAGACAGGTTGCGGTCCACCTCATGAATTCCATTCTCTATGTTGTGATCGAATTTTTTATTGTAAAAAAATGAAAATGGGTTTTTCCCAAATCCTCTTTTTTCTTTTGCTTTACATAATGAGGTTATAATACCTGAAGATGCAAAGCGATGCAGATTGATAACCGTATCATATTCATTTTCTCTAAATTTTTTAATAAGCGAAATGATAGATTGTATTTTTTTGGATTTGTCTAAAGTAAATACTGCGTTAATGTTTCTATTGTTTTTTAAAACCGAGCTATTTTCTTTTTTTACAAGAATATCTATTTGATTTTTAGAATCACTTTTTTTAAGAGATTCTATTAAGGGGGTAGCCAAAATAACATCTCCAATAAAAGCTGTTTGAATGATTAAATATTTTTTAGCCATTTAGTCAATTAATGAAACAAACCCTTTTCTAACCATAACAATTCCATCTTCATCTTCAGCTTCAAATATGTAGACATAAACATCATTCGTCGCTTTTTTACCATTGCTTAGAATGTTGCCATTCCACCCTTCATCTTTATCATAAGATTCAAATACCAATTGTCCCCAACGGTTAATTATTGATAGATGATAGGTGGCGAAATTCACGTTAGATACGACTGGCTTAAATATAGGATTGATGCCGTTAGGCGTGAAGGCGTTAGGAATGTAAATTTTGGGACTGTACAATAAGCACAGCTCGTTGGAAGAACTGATTTCAGAGAAGTTATAGGTATTAAAAACTTCAATTGCTTCAACACGATAACATATTTTTCCATCAGAACCCAATCCATTGACATCATCAATATAGCTCAGTTCTGTTTGATCTAAAATTACAATCGGGTTTGGATCGTATATGTTATTGATTGATCTGTAAATATGGTATTCGAGAATACCACCATCAAATCCTTCATAAGCGGACCAATTTAAGGTATTTATCATGTCGTAATCTTCAGCAGATCCCTCAAGATATATGGTCTTATTGGTATTGGCATATGTACCTTCGGTTCCACAACTATCAATATATTTTGTCCTATATTCCCAGGATTGATAATTCGGGTTTGATTCCTCATCGAGAAAGAACACTTCGTTCCCATTGGCATCGCTTCTGCCTATTTCTTCATATGCGCCACTCAGATTTCTTCTTTGAAAGATAATTTCAGTTATGCCAACGGATTCATCGATATAATCATAAAGCTCAATCATGTCATCATTTACTGTAGCAAGTTTGAAGTAATGAAACGCTGGTTGCCCTGGAGTAGGAACAAAAAAGAATGAAGGACTAGAAAAAGCACCATACCCATCCGCAAATACTGCGTTTATAAAAATCGTGTAATTTTGATTACCAATTACGGGTATTCGAACACTAGTATCTTGGCTGATTTCTTCCAGATTCCAATTGTCGTCTACTAGGCTCCAGATTTCATAAAATTCAACCGGCCTTCCTATGTAGGGCGTCCAAAATATATCTGCTTCTTGGTCACACATGTATACATCGGCTGTGGATATCATAGATGTATTAATACTTGATTTGGCTGAGGTTTGAAAAGTAACCGGAACGTTATTTGTGTAGCACGAATCAAAAGCCGCAACCGAATAGGAGTAGGGGCCAGCACTTAAATCTACAGTATGGCTGTAGTTGACATTTGATATTCCCCAAACGGTATCAAGTTCGAATAATATCCCATTAACATCGAAAGTATAAATGACATATCCGTAGGTGTCATTTTGATAGTTTTGATCCCATTGAATGAGCATGTTATTTGTGACAGTGTCAATACCCACAGATAATATTGTAGGTTTATCAGGAGTCAGCATATCTTCAAAATCGTCTCCTACTTTATTAGATGAGAAAGCGCAAGTTGATGTTGGTAAAACAATTTGATATTGAAGAAAGGCTTCGCAAATGTCAATGGTGTCTTTATAGCTCGTTATATTATAATCAACACTATCAATTAGGGTCAATGTTCCTATTGGGTATTCTCTATAAATGTGTGAATACGCATTGTAATAAGGATCATAATCCATATTTGGATTGTTCCAGCTTAATAAGGCAGTGCCGTTACCTGGATTGTTCAGGTTTAAATATATGTTTCTTACCGTGTCCGAATATTTTTGTGTATTTCCGCAAATACCGGATTTTGCCGATAAATAATAATCATGTGCAGCATTTACACCATTAATTACATAATTGTCAATATTAATATCAGAAATGTTGGCGATTAATCCATCTTGAATGGAATAAACACCGTAGTCAACAAATGATCCAATTGGGTCAATAATTGAATTCCAAAATAGTGTGATGTTGTCACTATCGTCTGTTTGGATACAGTTAATTTTTGGAGCGTCAAGAATCCCTGAATTGTATACGTTAATTCGAACTGTGGCGTAGGTTATTTTAGGTACCTGACAGAAATTATCCTGAACTTTAAAAACAAAATCATAAGGAATAACATCTGCCGCTTCTCCAAATTGATTAATTAAATGATCGCATGTTGTTTGCCATGAGAATAATGCATTTGCTGTTTGAGGTGCAATGATAGGAGGCACGCTATTCAGTGTTGCACAAGGCTCAATATCACACCCTAAATCTGATGTGTAATTTGCACCAAAAAGAGGACCCGATGCAGTGATGATCACATTTTGATTAGAGCCGTCTTGAAGTAAGTCAAAATCATTAGCCACCAAATCGAATGAAATCAAATCACCAGCTATAATGTCAACTTCAAATGAATTTCCTGAAAATGGAGGGGTAATCACAGGTGCATCATTGGCGCTGGAGCAAGGCAATACAACTACTTGCATCTCTCTTTCAACTTCCGATACTAAAACACCTTGTCTGTAGGACTTAACTAATATTTTAATATTGTAATTACCTGAAGTATAGCTCGTGAAAATGAGCTCCCCAGTCGCGCTGTTGATGGTCGCTTCTATATTATTTGGATCATTAATTAGACCTGGAGTTGGGGATGTGAAAGAAAAACCATTTTCAAATGGAACAGGAATAGGATTGTTGGGAGGGTCATATATTCCAGTTGGGAAATGATCGTATGGGATACCAAACTCAAATAGCATTGAGTCTAAGTCTGGATCTACAGCATTCATGTTATATCTGTATTCAGATCCGGCACATGTTACGAAGTATGGTGATTGCAAAAATTGAGGAGATGAATCTGTACAGGCATTAATGGTACTATTGGGTGACGGAAACATTGTTGCCGCTATTGTGATACCATATGAGGATGGGTCATTAATATTTGTGAGGGCATTACTTCGAGAGAAGTTTTCATAAGTAAATATCCATCCTTCGTTCGGAGGCGTACCGGAAAGAATGATATCACTGCGGTAAACGACTTGCTCTATCGCTCCAGATCCATTTCCTCCCGCACTACCTATTCCACACTCAAGCATTGGCGGCGAACCGACAACTTCAGTACAGCTCGGAGATATATCAGCTCTTGAAACAAAATCTAATGTGATTTGACTAATAGATGGATGATTCCATACTCGGACCGTTTCTGAAACTACATTTACCTCAGCTCCATTACAGTCCCTGTAAAAAACCAATTCAAAAGTATACACTCCTCCAGCTCCACATCTCCATGTAAGCTCACCACCCATGACATGGGAAGCCGACACCATGTTGGATGTGAAAATCATGAATATTAAAAAAGCGAACTTTTTCATAATAGGTTAACGAGGAATAATACGTAGTATTATAACGGAAGTGACAAAATAAAGTTGCTAACCGGCAGATACAATGGACAGGGAGTCCCATTGAAGATACTTTTTCGAAATAGATTTTAACTCTTCGGTTTGAATTTGATGGATGCGTTCAATATAACGATTGTAGAATTCCATATCCAAAGAATACGCGTCAACACTGAGAAACAAGTCCATCATGGCATAAGGACCATCTGCCGATTTTAGCATTTGGCCCAAAAGATAATTTTTAACCAGTTCCATTTCACTTTTATCTATAAATTGGGTGTTTAGCAATTCGATTTCTTTTTTTATTTCGTTCAAAGAGGCTTCCCGGTGCTCTGTTCCGACCTCAGAGCCAATAATAAAATACCCTGAACCACCCGTTTCTGCCAAGGTTGATCCAATTCCATAGGTATAGCCTTTGTCTTCACGAATATTCTTCATTAGTCTGCTTCCAAAATAATCCCCTAGAACCGTGTTTAAAATGGAAAAATCAAAGAAGTCATCATGGGTTTTGTTAAACATGGTTTTTCCAATACGAAGAGCAGATTGTACTGCAGATTTTTTTTCTTCATGAAATACCCCTGGAGCATTACAGAAACTTTTAAAATAAGTCATTGGTGATGATATGCAGGAGGGTTTGCAACGTTCTGTGATTTTTATAATTTCTTCACTGTCCAGATTACCCACCACGGCTATTTTATAGAGCCCGTTTTTAATCCATTCATCGTGAAAATCGACAATTTCTTTTTTTGAAATGGTATCGAAATCACTTATCTGTACAAGCTCATCATATGGCGTATTGAAAAATATTTTCTCTTGAAATTTTCTTTGGGCAGTAAATCCCACCTTTGCTGAGTTGATTTTAAACCTTTCTCTTTTTTCTGTTATTTTCTCCGCTATTTCTTTGTCGGGGAAAATAGCGTCCTGAATGGAATCATAAATCAAACAAAAAGCTTCAAAAATATTGTTCTTTAAGGCAAAAATAGAAATCAATACGCCTTCGTGTGAGAGGCCAATATCAAAATAGGCGCCCAGTTGATCAATTTGATTATGAATTTCGGTTGAGCTCCTTTGTTTTGTGCCAGATAGTAATAGTGATGAGCATATAGAAACAATTGCGTTTCGATCCTTTCTTAATCCCGCATCAAAATATAAATCTATTCTTGAAGTTTCATTAGGTACATCCTGCATCCATAACAATTTCACTGATTCATTTATACACAATTCCTGGGGCTTAACAAAACTGATCTTTTCTATTTTTTGAGTGGTCGGTGCAGTATTTCTATTTAGCATTATTACAAACTTTTAATAATGAACAATTCGTTTTTACAAAGGTGTTTTTGGCAAATGAAATCAGATCAATAGACTCTATTTTTTGATAAATTAAAGCATCTTCATTGATGCCATTCGCGTCACCTAATAACTCAAAAAATGAAAGATTGATGGAGCGATTTAAAAGGCCTTGTTCTTGAAACGCTTTGGAAGTACTTATTTTATTTTTTATTCCTATTAATTTTTCTGCATATATACCTGACTCTTTTATCTCATTAAGTATTCGCCATAATTGATCATCTAATTGCTCAAAACTCACCCCCTCAGCCAATTTCCCACTTATGACAAACAATCCATCATCTAGAGAGCCAGTTATAAATGCATTGATTTCAGTAACCAACTCAAGTTCCTTTTTTAATGAAATATTCAAAACAGATGAATTGTCTTTTCCTACAGCATCACTCATAATGTCCCCTAAATAGTAATCTGAACTCTTGCGCGGACCCATATTAAAAGCATAATAAAAAGCATTGGCAGGAACATCTCGATTTATGCTTTTGATTTTGAATGCTTCTTGTTTGGGTTCTTGAGGATTGATTCTTGCGGGTTTAAGTCCACCCGGAATTCCTCCAAAATAGGTTTCAATTTGTTTCCGAATTTTTGAATTATCGTAATTCCCAGAGACACACAAAATAGCGTTTGATGGATGGTAATGTTTTTTGAAAAACGATTTAACATCGCTCATAGTTGCATTCTCAATATGAGAAAGATCTTTCCCAATAGTTGCCCACTTATACGGGTGCTTTTCATATGCCAATGGTCGTAATTCTAACCAAACATCACCATATGGTTGGTTGAGGTAGCGCTGTTTAAATTCTTCAATCACCACATTTCGTTGTACTTCAAGACTTTTTTCAGTAAAAGCCAATGACAACATTCGATCACTTTCCAACCATAGAGCCGTTTCAATGTTTTGAGCTGGAATTATTTCGTAATAATTTGTGATATCATTACTAGTAAAGGCATTACTTTCACCTCCAGCTTTTTGTAATTCTTTATCAAAATCTAAAATGTTTATTGATCCTCCAAACATGAGATGTTCAAACAGGTGGGCAAACCCTGTTTTTTGTTCGCTTTCATCTCTGGCACCAACATCATATAATGTGTTTACAACCACCATTGGAGTGGTTTTGTCTTGGTGCAATATCACGGTTAAACCATTTGAAAGTTTATATCGTTGAAATTCAACCATAGTTATAATTTAAAATCAGTTAATTGTCTTTGAGCAATTTGGAATTCCTTAATAATTTGAGAAACGATTTCTCCTGCAGGTAATATTTCGTCAAGCATACCAGAAACTTGACCGATTTCAAGCTCACCATCTTTTAGATCACCAACGTACATGCCTTTCTTGGCTCTCCCTCTGCCCAGTAACTCTTTAATTTCTTCCTTCGATGCCTTGTTTTGATATGCATTTTCGATTTCATGAAAGAAATCATTTTTAATTAAACGAACCGGTGTCAATTCTTTTAATGTAAGCTTGGTGTCTCCTTCCTTACAGTCTAGAATGGCATTTTTGAAATTAATATGCGCACTTGACTCCTTACTTACTACAAATCTAGATCCAATTTGCACGGCATCTGCACCAAGAGCAATACAGGCAAGCATCGATCTGCCTTCTGCGATTCCTCCAGCAGCAATTACAGGAATCGAAACCGCTTTTTTGACCATTGGAATAAGGCATAATGTGGTTGTTTCATCATGTCCGTTATGTCCGCCAGCTTCAAATCCTTCCGCAACAACAGCATCTACTCCAGCTAGCTCTGCTTTTAAGGCAAACTTGACGCTCGATACTACATGAACAACCGTTATTCCTTTCGATTTTAATAGAGGGGTGTATGTTTTAGGATTGCCAGCTGAGGTGAAAACAATAGGAACCTTATGCTTTATAATTGTTTTGATGTGTTCTTCGATGTTGGGATACAGCATAGGGAGATTTACGGCAAAAGGCTTATTTGTATTGATTTTACATTTTTTTATTTGTTCATCTAATACATCAGGATACATTGACCCAGATCCAATTATCCCTAATCCTCCCGAATTTGATACGGCAGATGCCAATTCCCAACCTGAGCACCAGATCATACCTGCTTGAATTAATGGATATTGAACTTTAAAAAGTGTTGTGATTGCTGTACCCATGTGGTGAATTTTAATTTCCAAAAACGAAAATAATTAATTATAATCTATCCCACTCAAAAGCCATGTACAATAAAATATTTTTTTGAATTATTTTGTTGTATCTTGGCCTATACTAACCTACTCACATGAAGACGATAATTTTTCTCATCATTTGCATTTTAGTTGGTCCTCAATTTCTAAAAGCACAAGAACTTTCAACTCATGATATTGATCATCACAATCATACTCATGACTTTAAAAGGTCAAACCTATTGGAGAATAAGGGGCAATGGCCTTCTCCAGTTCTTTTTCAATCGTCAATTGATGGTGGAAAAGTATGGGTGCAACAAAACAAGTTTGTTTACCATCTTCAGGATTATTCGTCCATGCATGAAAACCATGTAAATTTTGATGTTAATGCAGGTAATGAAATAAGAGAGCAT